>DASRKV010000315.1:0-4721 GCA_035648795.1 Opitutaceae bacterium | reverse complement strand
GCCGCCAGGCCGCCGCTGCCCCCCAGTTCCGTCATTTGCCGGATCGCCTCGTTGGCGGCCTCGTGGAGGGACAGACCCTTGTATTCCATGAGCGCGGAGACGTTGTGGGCAAAAACCGAGCGGATGAAGAATTCGCCATGGCCGGTGGCCGAGAGGGCGCACGTCGCGTTCTTGGCATAGGTGCCGGCGCCGATGATCGGCGAGTCACCCACGCGGCCATACTGCTTGTTCGTCATGCCGCCGGTGGAAGTCCCGGCCGCAAGATTGCCGTCACGGTCAAGCGCCGCGCAGCCCACGGTTCCGTATTTGTTGTCGTCGACTGTGGCAAAGGTAACCCGCTCCGGACGCCGCCGCGGGTCACCGGAGGTGCGTTGTTCGAGTTCGCGCGCCAGAGCCAGTTGCCGGCGGCGCCGGTCGGTCTGGAAATACTGGTTCGGCACGAAATCATAGCCAAGCTGCCAGGCGAAGGCTTCGGCGCCGCCGCCGATCAACATGACGTGCGGGGTGCGCTCCAGAACGTCGCGCGCCAGGACGATCGGATTGCGGATGTGCTGCAGCCCGGCGACCGCGCCGGCGTCCAGCGTGCGGCCGTCCATGATCGAGGCGTCGAGCTCGCAGGCGCCCTCCGCGTTCATGACGGCACCGTGGCCGGCGTTGAAGAGCGGCGAGTCTTCCATGACCTTGATCGCGGCGACCACCGCATCGAGGCAGGAGCCGCCGCCTTCGAGCACGGCGTAACCGGTGTCGACCGTCTCGGCCAGTTTGACCCGGTATTGGGCTTCGAGATCGGGCGTCAGCTCCGGGCGGACAATGACGCCGGCCCCGCCATGAATCACGAGGCCGAAGGGGGAATCGCGCATGGCTTAGCCGTAACGATGCAGTCGTTGTCGTACCGGAGAATCTGCGGACCTGCGTGTAAAAATCGCGCCGACTGCATAATCCCGGGCTAGCGCTTCGCTGCGTCCGGCGATCCGCTCTTCTGCTGACTGTACCGGGTGCAGACGGTGCGGAGCACATGAAGCAGTTTCTCCAGGCTGGCCCGCTCGGGATTTCCGAGGAGGCTGGCCTGGATCCAGTTTCTTTCCATCAGATAATCGCTCCGGTAGTTGAGCCAATAGCCGCGGATTTCAAGCTCCTCGCCGAGTTCCGCGGCCGACATGCCCTCGTCCAGGGCCAGGGTGACGATGGCCGGGCTGGCGACGGATTCGAGCGCGACCAGGGCAAATCCTCGCAATCGCAGCTCATGCCGCAACCAAGCGGCATTCTCGGCGATCTGCGTCATGCGCTCCGGCGTGGCCCGGCGCACGGCCTCGGCGAGCGCGAACACCAAGTTCGAGGAGTGCGTATGCGGCACGCTCTGGTGCGTGGCCCAATGGCCGAGGTCCAGGTAGCCCGGCAACCGATCGACCGCCGGCCGGGGCTGGTAATCGTGGAAGACCATCGAAAGCCCGGGATAACTGCCGAGTCCCTTGCCGCTGGCGGTGGTAGCGAGGTAGACGCCGTGCAGGTCGACCGGCAGGGCGCCGATGGAGCTGATGCAGTCGCCACACAGGTGCAGGCCGAGTTGGGAAGCGAGCGCCTTGAGTTCGGCCAGCGGGTTCATCACGCCGGTCGAGGTCTCGTGGTGCACAAACCAGATCCAGCCGCCGCGTGGCAGGCGCTCGGCGAAACGTTGCACCTGGGCAATGTCGAACAGTTGGCCCCAGGAGAGTCTCATCCAGTCGAAGCGCAGACCCGCGCGCCGTGAGTTCGCGGCCAGACGCTCGCCAAATTCGCCGTTGGACAGGACCAGGCCGGTGGTATCGAGCAGGGACAACTGGGCGGCCACCATTTCGTTGGCGAGCGAGCCGGAACCCAGGAGCACCTGGACGTCCGATGCGTTGGTGAGCCGGCAGAGGGCGGAGCGCACCTCCGCCATGCGCGTCAGGAACATCTGGCCGCGGTGGGACACAGCCGTGCCGTTGAACACCGCGCGGACCTCCGGGGCCGGAGTCACGGGACCGGGAAGGAAGTTGAAGACCTGATGATCGGGAGGGGCGGAGTCGGTGAAGCTGCTGCGAAGCAAGGGGCTGCGCTCGACCGTCTGACCGAAGGCTTCGATGGTAAGATACATCGGCTGATACGAGGCCTGGTCCGTACCGACGAGCGGGCCGAAAGGCGCAAATCCAAGGTGACGATACAGTTTCGCCTGGCGGATCGTGCCCGAAATGATGGCAATGTCGTAGCCTTCGGTAAGGCAGTGGCGCACGACGTGCTCAAAGAGCTGGCTGAACACCGCCGTCTTGCGAAACTCGGGTTCCACCGCGAGCAGGCGCACTTCGACCGGGGTGCGGCCGTTGGGCAGGTAGGCGTCGAGGTTGGGCAGTTTGCCGTCAAGCGAGAAAGGCCGTTTGGCCCGCAGCGCCAGCATCCCGGCAAGGCGGCGCCCCTGCAGACAGATGACATACGTGTTTTCCGCGTGGAAACGATCGACCAGACGCCCCTCTGGATTGGGGGCGTGTTGCGGGATTTCGTCGACGAACGTGCGGTAGTTGAGCCGATGGATCTGCTCAAACTCCCATTCCTCGGACGCAATCTTGAAAATGAGTTCGGTCGCGGACGGCGTTTCGTTCGGCATAGGGTTACTGGGGCTTTGTCGGTGCACCGGCAGGAGGCGCCGCCGGCCCCTGCAGGCGGTCGGCGACGAAGTTCCGGATATTAACACGATGGGACCAGAGGAGAAGTGAAATTGTCGCGCAGGCCGCCGCAACCGCGGATTTCGCTTCGGTCGCCCACCAGGCGGCGACGGGCAGCACGATCAGGCTGCAGAGTCCTGCCAGGGAGAACCGGCGCAACCAGGCGAATAAAGCCAAGCCAAGCGCCAGGCTGGGCAGAAGCGCCAGCGGAGCGAGGATCAACCAGACGCCGATGAAGGGCCCGACGCCTTTCCCCCCGCGGAATCGAAGCCAGACCGGCCAGACGTGGCCAGCCACCACCAGAAACGCGGCGGCAAAAGCCCAAACGGTCGGCGTCCCCAAGGCGTGGACGGCTGCCCCCACGAGGGCGCCCTTCAACAGATCGACCACCAATACCATGGCGTATCCTTTTCGGCCCAACACCCGGCCGACGTTTGTTGCCCCCGTTCCTCCGCTGCCGGTCGTCCGGACGTCGATGCCTACGCGTAATCGGACCAGCCAATAACCCGGCGATAAGCCTCCGATCAAATAGGCTCCAATCATGAGCGCGATGTCAGGCCAGGCGGGCATAGCGGAAGACAGCAAAAAGCCTAGCATATTGGAACAGGTTTTCCACCAGAAATTTACGATGCCGCCATAAATCGGCAAAACCGCCCGCCGGCGCAGGGCGGACTCAGCCGGGCGCATCTCAGTTTTTCGCGCATGGGCAAGGCGCCAACGCCGGGTGGCACGGGCGTCTCGCCCGCGGTTCAGAGGAACCTCAGACATGGGCGAGACCTCCCTGCTACCGTAGCCGGAACGATTCAGTTGACCAAGGCGGAACCCGCCGTCCCGGTGGGTTATTCGACGGCGAAATTCAAAGCCCGCCAGGAACGGCGGACTCCACCGTCTGGTGTCACGGCTTCTCGAGGAAGAACGTGGTCCGACTGCATGGACAAGGCATAGACGATCGACCACTCGGAGATGCGCCCGATATCACCTCGGGCTGCGCTCTGGACTTGATCGACTTGGCTGGACCGGTACCATCCGCGCGCCGTCTCTGCGGCCCCCGCAGGGCGGCGCCAATTTTTATATGAAGAGCTACAACATTGCAGTCATCGGCGGCGATGGCACCGGTCCGGAAGTTGTGCGCGAGGCGATCAAGGTCCTCGCCGCCGCCGCTCCCAAGTTCGGCGTCAAGCTGAACTACACGCCTTATGATTTCGGGGGCGAGCGCTACCTGCGCACCGGAGAGGTGCTGCCGGATAGCGCGATTCCGGAACTGCGCAAGTTCCCGGCGATTCTGCTCGGCGCCATCGGGCATCCGGGAGTCAAGCCGGGCGTTCTGGAAAAAGGGATCCTGCTCCGGATGCGTTTCGAGATGGAGCAGTACATCAATCTGCGGCCGGTCCGCCTCTACGACGACCGGTTTTGCCCGATCAAGGACAAGAAGCCGGAGGATATTGATTTTGTGGTCGTTCGGGAAAACAACGAAGGACTCTACACCGGGTCGGGTGGCTTCACTTTCAAAGGCACGCCCCATGAGATTGCGATCCAGGAAAGCGTCAACACCCGCCGGGGCGTCGAGCGCTGCCTCAGATATGCCTTCGAATACGCCCGGAAGCGCCGCGGGGGCAAACCGTGGAAAGGACTGAAGGCCGACGACGTCGCCGCCGGGAAGAAGGCGCAGCTCATGCTTTGCGGCAAGACCAACGTGCTCACCTATGCATTCGATCTCTGGGAACGGGCGTTCCATGAGGTGGGCGCCAAGGATTACCCGGACGTGAAGCGGGACTACGCTCACGTCGATGCGACGACGATGTGGTTCGTTAAAAACCCGGAATGGTTCGACGTCATCGTCACCGACAACATCTTCGGCGACATCATCACCGACCTCGGAGCGATGATTCAGGGCGGCATGGGCATTGCCGCGGGCGGCAACATCAATCCTGAAGGGACGTCGATGTTCGAGCCGATTGGCGGCAGCGCGCCGAAGTACACGAACCAGAATGTCATCAATCCGCTCGCGGCGATCTGCGCCGGGGCGATGATGATGGACTTCCTCGG
>DASRKV010000314.1:0-3684 GCA_035648795.1 Opitutaceae bacterium | reverse complement strand
AAGGCGGGGGCGGCGGGGTGGGTAAGCGTGGTCGTCCGAGTGCGCGGGGCGCGCTTCAGGCGGCCTGCACGGTGGCGAGGACCTGCTGCGCCTCGCGGGTTGAGGCCATCACGTGATCCACAATGCCGTAGACCCGGGCTTCTTCCGCGCTCATGTAATAGTCGCGGTCCGAATCCTTGTCGATCTGCTCCGGCGTTTTGCCCGTGTGCCGGGCCAGGGCCTCGTTGAGCGTGCGGCGCCAGCGCAGGATCTCCCGCGCCGCGATCGCGATATCGGCGGTCTGGCCGCCCGCGCCCCCCGTCGGCTGGTGGATCATCACGCGGCTGTTGGGCAGGGCAAAGCGCTTGCCCTTCGCCCCGCCGGCGAGCAGCACCGTGGCCATGCTGGCAGCCTGGCCGATGCAGTAGGTCACGACATCGCACTGCAGGAAATTCATCGTGTCGTAGATCGCCATTCCGCCCGTCACCACCCCGCCGGGGGAATTGATGTAAAGCTGGATGTCTTTCTTGGCATCCTCCATCTGGAGAAACAGGAGCTGGGCGATGACCAGGTTCGCCACGCCGTCGTCGATCGGCGTCCCGATGAAGATGATGCGGTCCTTCAGCAGCCGGGAGAAGATGTCCATGCTCCGCTCCCCGCGGCCGGTGTTTTCAATGATAAAAGGGACGTAATAGCTCACGTGATTTTCAGTTTGCTCAAACCTTCGGCGCTGCCGTGGTGAGGGTAGCCTTGCTCACCAGGAAATCAAGTGCCTTGTCGAAAACGATCGCCTGCTGCATCGAGCGGAGCCGTTCGCGATCCCGGGCCAGTTCCTTGGCCACTTTCTCCGGCCGCTGGTTCGATCGCGCCGCCTCGCGCAGGATGGCCCCGTCCAGGTCGCGTTCCTCGGCCGTGATTTTTTCCTTCTCGGCGATCTTCGCGAGCAAGAGCTGGACTTTCACCCGGCCCACAGCCGCGCGGCGCGCGTTTTCGTAGAGCTCTTTCTTGTTTTTCTCGAACTCCGTCTCCGGGACGCCGCGGCGAAGGTTTTCCTCCATGAAGCGGCGCAACACATCCTCGGTCTCTCCGGCGATCAGGCTCTCCGGCAGCGGAAACTCAATGCGGGCCGCCAGCGCCTCGCCCACCTGCTGGCGTTGCGCGCGGCGGTTCTCGTACTCCTTGCGCTGTCTGAGGTTCTGGCGGACCTGCTGCCGGAGCGCGTCGAGGTTCTCCACGTGCTGGAGCTTGAAGAACTCCGCGTCCAGCGCCGGCAGCACCCGCTCGCGCACCTCCTGCACTTCGATGGCATAAACTGCGCTTTTGCCTCCCAGTTCCGGCACGGCGGAAAATCCCGCCGGGAAGGTGATGGTCACGTCCTTCTTGTCGCCTGCCTTGAGCCCCGCCAGCTGCCGGCCGAGGCCGGGGATCAGGCCGTCCTGCTCGCCCTCGACCTCCTCCCACGTCTGCGGGACCTTGCCGTAGATCTGCTTGTCCGGCGCCAGCTCCGTCACAGGCTTCCCGTCGACGGCGCCCGCGTAGGCCAGCTTGACGTAATCGCCCTTCTGCGCCGGTCGCGCCGCCACCTTGAAATCCGCGTGCTCCTGGCGCAAACCCTCGACCACGGCGTCGATCTCGGCTTCCGCCGGCTCGACGGGCTGCACCTGGGCCGGGAGTCCGAGGTACTCGGGCAGCTCAAACTGGGGATGCACGTCGATGGTGAAGGTGATCGCCGAGGACAGGCCGGGCTCGATCGTCCCTTCGTCAACCTGCACGATATTGGCCACCTCGAGCTTCGTCTTCTCAAGGCCGCCGCGGTAGGCTTTCCCCACCACCTTGCTCTTGAGCTCGTCCCGCACTTCCTTGGCGAAGCGCTTCAACACGAGGTCGGCGGGCGCGTGGCCCGGGCGGAAGCCGGGCAGCCGGGCAAACTTGGCGATTTCGCTCACTACGGCCTGGTGCTCGGTGTCGACTTCGCTCTTGTCGAGGGTCACGACGAGGCTCTTGCGGGTTTCAGAGAGGTCTTTGAGTTCGATGTTCACTGCGGCGGAAAGACAAGGGTGGCGATCAACGGAATTGGTCACGTTACGGGACCGCCGCACCGGCGGTCAATGCTGGATTGATTTTGGCGGCCGGAACGGGCGCCGCTCCGTCCGGCTCCTCGCTTCGTTCGGGCGCCGGCCTCCTCGTTCCTGGGGCAGTTTGCGACAGTTTTTGACAGCCACTGGTTTCGTCGTAAAATGACGCGTCGGTCGCGGGACCGGTGAACGCCGGGGCCGGCCTGCCGCCCGCCGCACGCGCGAATTGACCGTCGATGATCCGTCCGGTCGCCGGAATCCACAACCCCCCCACTCTTTCCACCGTAGTTCAATCCAACCGTCAAAAACCGAGGAGATCCAACCATGGGCAATCCATTCGTACATGTTGAGCTGAATACCACCGACGTCGGCAAAGCGAAGAATTTCTACAGCAAGTTGTTTGATTGGGAACTGGAAGACATGCCGATGGAGAACGGGACGTATACGATGATCAAAGTCGGCAAGGGAACCGGCGGGGGATTGATCAAGCATCCCGTGCCTGGAGCTCCTTCCTCCTGGCTCGCCTACGTGCTGGTTGACGATGTCGCCGCCGCGACCAAGAAGGCAAAATCGCTCGGGGCCATCGTCATGAAGGACGTCACCGAAGTGATGGATGCGGGCTGGCTCAGCATCATCGTCGATCCGACAGGCGCCGCCCTCGGTCTCTGGAAACCCAAGGCGGAGTAGCCGGGCGTTCTGGTGCCCTTCGCCACGGGCGGAATTTGAACCGGATGGAGGTCCTCATGGCAAAACTGCGAACACCCACCAAAACCATCAAGCAGGTCATCACCTTGTCTGCGCCGGCGCCCGTCGTATTTGAAGCCTTGGCCAATCCGAAGATCCACTCGGTCTTTACGAGCGCCAAGGCTACCGGACGCACTCGCATCGGCGCCAAGGTCACCGCCCACGATGGCTACATCGAAGGCCGGATCCTCGAGGTAATCCCCGGAAGGAAAATCGTGCAGGAATGGAAGACGTCGGAATGGCCGGAAGGTTTTCCGCCCTCGCATCTGGTGTGGTCGATCGTCAAGACGGCGCGCGGCAGCCGCCTGACGATGATTCATTCCTGCGTGCCCGCGGGGCAGGCCGCCCGGTATCGCCAGGGCTGGCATGAATACTATTGGACGCCCCTGAAAGCCTATCTCGCGGCCCGGTCGTAACCGCCGGCTCATTGCGCTGCCCCGGCGGCCAGGCGGCCAGCGACCTCAAAAGGACGACGGCGAACACTGGAACCATCTTCACCTTGGTGGAGTCGCCGCCGGCCAGTTCCGCTCCGTCCTCCAGCTTGTCCGTCGCGGATGCAGCGCTGTTATTCACAACTATTGCTCATTTGATGCTCCCGCTCAGCCGTATCTTTGCAATGAACCTCATCCTGGCTCGTAAACAAGAACGCCGTCAGGTGATCGGTGTAGGAGCCTGCTTGCAGGCGATTCTCACCTCGAAATCGCGAGCAAGCTCCCTCCTGCGACAATTTGCATAGCTACGGCTTAGAAGGGATACGACCGCGGTTCGATCTGGAAGCTGATCCACTTCAGCTCGGTCATCTCCGCCATGATCGTCTCACCGTTATAACGCCCCATCCCGCTTTCTTTCATGCCGCCGAAGGGCACATGGGGCTCGTCGTTGATGC
>DASRKV010000313.1:0-4492 GCA_035648795.1 Opitutaceae bacterium | reverse complement strand
ATCGACTTCTGCCGCTTCTACGCAACCGAGATGCGCCGGCTCGCGGCCCCGGTGGTCACGCAACCCGTGCCGGGCGAGCATTGTGTCCAGACCTGGACGCCCCGCGGCGTCGGTGTGGCCATCGCGCCGTGGAATTTCCCGCTCGCCATCCTCACCGGCCTCACGGTCGCGCCCCTTGTTGCCGGCAACTGCGTCATCATCAAGCCCGCCCGCCAGACCTCGATCATCGGCGCCGTGCTGATGGAGGTGCTGACCCAGGCGGGCTTTCCCCCAGGCGTGCTCGCCTATCTGCCCTGCAACGGCTCGGACGCCGGCGCCCATCTTGTCGGCCATCCCAAGATCGACTTTTGTGCGTTCACCGGATCCCGCGCGGTCGGCTGCGGAATCTGGGAGGCCGCCGGCAAGACCCATTCCGGCCAGGCCAATCTCAAGAAAGTGGTCTGCGAGATGGGCGGCAAGAACGCCCTCATCATCGACAACGACGCGGATCTCGACGAAGCGATTCCGGCCGCACTCTACAGCGCCTTCGGCTACGCCGGCCAGAAATGCTCCGCGCTCTCCCGGCTGATCGTGCTGGAAGACGTCTACGACCGCTTCGTCGAGCGCTTCCTGGCCGCCTGCTCGACGATCCCGGTCGGCGATCCGGCGCAGCCGGGCACGATCGTCAATCCCGTCATCGATGCGTCCGCGCAGAAAAGCATTTTGAGCTACATTGAGCAGGGAAAACGGGAGGCCCGGCTGGCCTGGCAGGCCCGGCTCTCGCCCGAACTTCTGGCGAGCGGCGGTTATTATGTCCCGCCGACGGTCTTCATCGATTGTCGTCCCGATCACGTCATTGCCCGGGAGGAGATCTTTGGGCCGGTGCTGGCGATTCTGAAGGCGAAGAACCTCGACGAAGCCTTTGCGATCGTGAACGGCGCCGATTATGCGCTCACCGGCGGGCTCTTCTCGCGGAGTCCCGCCGCCCTCGAGCGCGCCCGGCGGGAGATGTTCGTCGGCAATCTCTACCTCAATCGCGGCATCACCGGCGCCGTCGTGGAGCGCCATCCGTTCGGCGGCTTCAAGATGTCCGGCGGCGGAACCAAGGCGGGCGGCCGGGAATACCTGCAGAACTTCCTGTTCCCGCGGGTGGTGGCGGAAAACACCTTGCGGCGCGGATTCACCCCGCAAGATGAAGTTGACTGAGACTTGCGCTATCCCCCTAAGCCGGAATGATTCAGTTTACCAAGGTGGAACCCGCCGTCCCCGGCGGGTTTTTCGACGGCAAAGTTCAAAGCCCGCCAGGGACGGCGGGCTCCACCGTTTGGTGCCACGGCTTTTCTGGGAAGAACGTGGTCCGACTGCATGGATAAGGCTAAGGTTTCGGGGGTGGCGCGTCTTGTCCCAAGACACCCCAAGCGCGTTGGGACAACGCGCCCCACCAAGTTTAGTTAGTTCTACAAGACTCGGCCGCTGGATCTCCAGGCGGCGGGAGTTCGGCGCGAAACGTCCAACCTGACGCAGCGCGGTCTGGATCCGGGTCAGTGCGGCCTGCGTGGCCTCCGCGCACTTCTGCAGCACCTCTTCGGTGACGCCCGCGCGCTGAAGCTTTGCCGGGCGATTTTGCGGTGTATATTTTCGTCGGACCGGCCTACCCTGCCGCAAAACCCAACCGGGCATGAACAAGCTTTGCACCTTCGGCGGCGCGATCCTCGGCGGTTATTTGGGCTGGTTCATCGGCCTGCGCATCGGAATCGGCACGGCGATCGTCCTCAGCGGAGCGGCCTCGCTCGCCGGCGTCGTGGCCGGGTGGAAGCTGGCGCAGCGGTTGCGGTGACGGGCGGCGGCCGGGCGGCGCGAAACTCGCGGCAGACGTTCTTGGGCGATGAGTTGCACTTGCGCAAACTTGGCTTTTGTTGGCGCATACAAAAACAAATCCCAGCGACTGCCGACGCGCCAGAATCGGTGCGGGCGGGAGCTGACGCCGGGGGGTTCCGGCGCGGAACATACCCTCAAGCAAACTGCTAGTCTCTCCCACCCTATGAGGAAATATTTCCTTGGGCCGCCTGCCGTGCGGGCAGCGGCGGTGTTGGCTTGTTCGTCCGACGCGTTCGCCGACGAGACCAGAATTCAACTCCCCGATCTGCATGCCGTGTCGTTTCAATTGCCCGGCGGCACGGTGTCGGGTCTGGCGGTGCTCTATATCGGCATCGGCGTCTGCGCCCTGGGCCTGCTCTTCGGCCTGTGGAAATATCTGCAGACGCGACGCCTGCCTGTTCATCCCGCCATGGCCGACGTTTCCCAAATCATCTGGGAAACGTGCAAGACCTATCTGCAACAACAGGGCCGGTTCCTGATCGGCTTGTGGGGACTCATCGCAATCTGCCTCGCCTACTATTTCGCCGGACTGGTCGGCGAATCACCGGCCCATGTCGCGGTCATCCTGCTGTGTTCGATTCTCGGCATCCTCGGCAGCTACGGCGTGGCCTGGTTCGGCATCCGCATCAATACCGTCGCCAATTCGCGCACCGCTTTCAGCGCCCTGAAGGGCAACTCGCTCGCCATGCTCCACATTCCGCTGCGCTCCGGCATGAGCGTCGGCCTGGTCCTGGTTTCGATCGAGTTGTTTTTCATGATCGCGATTCTCGCCTTCCTGCCGCCCGCGCTGGCCGGCGCCTGCTTCGTGGGCTTCGCCATCGGCGAGTCGCTTGGCGCCAGCGCGCTGCGCATCTGCGGCGGCATCTTCACCAAGATCGCCGACATCGGCGCCGACCTGATGAAAATCGTCTTCCAGCTCCCCGAGGACGACCCGCGCAACCCCGGGGTAATCGCGGACTGCACCGGCGACAACGCCGGCGACTCGGTCGGACCCACGGCCGACGGTTTTGAAACGTACGGCGTCACCGGGGTCGCGCTCATCGCCTTTCTCGCGCTCGCGCTCGAGCAGGATTCCATCCTGTGCGGCACGCTCATCGTGTGGCTGTTCGCCATGCGCATCCTGATGATCCTCACTTCGCTCGGGTCCTACCTGCTCAACGAAGGCATGAGCCGGACGCTTTACGGCCGGGACAACGATTTCGACCTCGAGGCGCCGCTGACCAACCTCGTGTGGATCACTTCGGTGGTCTCCATGCTGGTGACGTTTCTCGCCAGTTACCTGTTGCTGGGCCGTCTCCCCGGACACGAGGGTCTGTGGTGGAACCTCGCGGTGATCATCAGCCTGGGCACGCTCGCCGGAGCGCTCATCCCGGAGTTCACCCGCATGTTCACCAGCACCAAGTCGCGCCATGTGCACGAGATCGTGAACTCCTCGCGCCAGGGCGGCGCGTCACTGAATATTCTGTCCGGCCTCGTGGCGGGAAATTTCTCCGCCTTCTGGCAGGGGCTTGTCATCCTCTGCCTGATGGCGGTGGCCTACCATTTCTCGCAGCACGCCGCCGTGGCCGGACTCATGCCGGCGGCCCTGGGCTTCGCCGCGCCCATCTTCGCGTTCGGGCTGGTGGCCTTCGGCTTCCTGGGCATGGGCCCGGTGACGATCGCCGTCGACAGCTTCGGACCGGTGACGGATAACGCGCAATCCGTCTACGAGCTCTCGCAGATCGAGGCCCGCCCGGGCATCGCCGCCGAGATCGAGCGGCAGTTCGGCTTCCAGCCCGATTTCGAACACGCCAAGCTTCTGCTGGAGAAGAGCGACGGCGCGGGCAACACCTTCAAGGCCACGGCCAAGCCCGTGCTCATCGGCACCGCCGTCGTCGGCGCCACGACCATGGTGTTCGGGATCATCCTCCTGCTCGACCGGGCGTTTGGCGGCGTGGCGGACAAACTCAGCCTCGTGCACCCGCAGGTCTTACTGGGCCTGCTCATGGGCGGCTCGGTCATCTATTGGTTCACCGGCGCCTCGATGCAGGCCGTCGTCACCGGCGCCTACCGCGCGGTGGTCTACATCAAACGGCACATGCGCCTCGACGCCGCCACCGCGTCCATCCGCGACTCCAAGGAGATCGTCAAGATCTGCACGCAGTACGCCCAGCGCGGGATGATCAACATCTTCGTGGTGATCTTCTGCTTCGCCCTCGCGCTGCCGTTTTTCGATCCCTATTTCTTCATCGGCTACCTCATCGGGATAGCCTTTTTCGGCCTTTTCCAGGCCATTTTCATGGCCAACGCCGGCGGCGCGTGGGACAACGCCAAGAAGATTGTCGAGACCGATCTGCGTCAGAAGAACACCCCGCTCCATGCCGCCACGGTCGTGGGCGACACCGTCGGCGACCCGTTCAAGGACACCTCCTCCGTTTCGCTCAATCCCGTCATCAAATTCACCACGCTCTTCGGCCTGCTCGCCGTGGAAATCGCCGTGAAGATGGCCGACAACGATCTCAAATACCTCGTCGGCGCCGGCATTTTGCTCGTCGGCCTTTCGTTCGTCTATCGCAGCTTTTATTTCATGCGGATTCCCGAGGATATCGCCGACGATGCCGCCGTGAAAGCGGAGATGCGGGAGTTCTAGCCTCCC
>DASRKV010000312.1:0-11820 GCA_035648795.1 Opitutaceae bacterium | reverse complement strand
CAGTGGAACCCCGAAAAGCATCCTCCCGGAGCCGGACGCGATTGGTATTGCCGCGAGAACCGCCCCGTCTCCCAGATTCTCGAGGTCGCCGGGGTCGCGGGAGACACGATCACGTTCCGCACGCCGCTTCACATCGACTTTCGGATCTCCCAAGCGGCCCAGCTCAGCCGGTTCATCCAATCCCCGGTCTGGTACGCGGGCCTGGAGGAACTGCGGGTCTCGAGCGGGCGCAACGGCAACATCCAGCTTGACCTCGCCGCGTGCTGCTGGGTGAGACGCGTGGAAAGCGACGACTCGTACGGCTCCTGCGTGTCGCTCCGGGCCAGCTACCATTGCGAGATACGCGACAGTTACCTGCACGACTCCTATTACTACAACAACGGCGGCGCGGGCTACGGCCTGGACGTGACCTTTGCGTCCTCGGACAATCTCATCGAGAACAACATTTCGATCCGCTTCAACAAAGTCATCAACTGCCGGGCGAGCGGCGGCGGAAATGTGATCGCCTATAACTACATGGACGACGGAGCCATGAATTCGCAGCCCACGTGGATCGAAACCGGCCTGCAGGCGTCGCACTACCCCACGCCGCATTTCGAACTGTTTGAGGGCAACTACAGCTTCAATATGGACGGAGATTTTACCGAAGGGAACGCCGTCTACATCACCTTCTTCAGGAACCAGGCGTCGGGTCTCCGGCGGAACACGCCCCGGTTTCTCAGCGACACCCAGAGCCGGCGGATGGCGGCGGCGATGCGCGGACACTATTGGTACAACTTCGTCGGCAACGTCCTCGGCTACGCGGGCATGCAGCCCACGCCCCCGAATGGGTGGGTCTACGAGGGTGCGCCCCCCTGGCCTGATACGCCCGTCACCGTGTGGCGGGTGGGATACTGGAATCAGGATTCGAAGACGCTCGATCCGATGGTCGGAGCAACGATCATTCGCGACGGGAATTACGACTACGTTACCGAATCCGTCCACTGGCACCAGACGCCGGACTTCGCCGGTGCGCTGCCCAACTCGCTCTATCTTCGGAGCAAGCCTGCGTTTTTCGGGGATCTGCCGTGGCCCTGGGTCGACCCGCTCGGGCAAACGAAAACGTTCACGCTCCCAGCAAAGGCGCGTTATGATGCCGGCAAACCAAACGGCTGAGGCGTTGTGCCGCTGCGGACTTCCGGGCAACGCTCCGCCTCGCGGCACCGCCGGTGCGGTGACTTCTGCCCACAGGCGACGCGCACGCCGCGCTTCCATAGGCTTCCCATTCCCATGACTCAGATTCGAGTTTGCATGATCGGATGCGGCGGATTCGCCCAATTGTGCCACGGACCCTCGCAGCGGAGAATCGCGGCGTCGGATCCGGAGGTGCAGTGGGTCGCCTGCTGCGATACCGACCCAGGCCGCGCGCAGGCCTACGCCCGCTCGTTCGGCTTCAGGCGTTTCTACACGGATTCACTCGCGATGCTCGGCGCCGAAAAACCCGATGCCGTGATCATGGCGGTTCCACCTCCGGTCACCTGCGCCGCCGCCGTCCCGGTCCTCGAACGCGGTTTTCGGGTACTTCTGGAGAAGCCGCCCGGACTGACGACCGCGGAGCTTGAGCGCTTGATCGCGGCGGCGGCCG
The DNA here is from genome assembly GCA_035648795.1 of Opitutaceae bacterium. Classification (GTDB taxonomy): domain Bacteria; phylum Verrucomicrobiota; class Verrucomicrobiia; order Opitutales; family Opitutaceae; genus Fen-1467. The sequence continues at coordinate 10,196 of DASRKV010000312.1, read as the reverse complement.
GCGGATCGCAGGTCCAGGTCGCCTTCAACCGCCGACGCATGCCCGTCCTACTCAAAGCGCGAGAGATTCTCGACGCGGAGTTCCCTTTGGCACCCGTCGGTCGGCTTGACTACGAGATGGTTCGGTTCGACCGGTGGGACGAGGACTTCTCCACGACCGCCATCCATGCCGTCGACGCGGCGCTTTTCCTGGCGCGCAGTCCGGTTTGCGACGCCGAGTTCCGGTTTCAAGACCAGGACCACGGCAGGCGCACCACCGCCAACGTGGAGTTGAACGCAACCTGCGCCAGCGGCCTTTCGATCCAGATCACCATCCAGCCGGTCGCCGGCCGGAACGCCGAATCCGCGCGCATCAGCTCGGTCGGCCGGACGCTGATCGTGAAGGTCCCCGCCTCTCCCGTGCCAGAGGAGAGGGGCGCGCTTGAATTCTGGCGCGGCAACGTGCGCGTCGAGGCGATCGCCGACGACGCCCGCGATACCGGCGAGCGTTTCGGCGTGCTCGGCGAGACGGAGGACTTTCTGAACGCCGTGCGCTCCGGAAGCGCTTTTACCCCGAACCTCCAGGAATGCCGGCAGCAGGTGGTGCTGATGGAAGCGATGCGCCTTCGCCGATCCGGCCCGATCCGGTTCACCTGATCCCGGCTGAGAATTTGCACCCGCCTGCTTCCGACATTACTTAACATCGCCAAAGGTCATGTTGCTTTGAACTTTGCAGGATGCCGATCCAAAATGTCCGCGCTCGTCGAACACACCCTCGCCCCCACCCGCTTTGAACGCGCGCCGGTCGCCGTATTCGCGAGCAGCCTCGAGGCCTCGCGCGCGGTGGCCCGTGAGGCCGCCGAATTGATCCGCGCCCGCCAGCGTGAAGGCCGCGTCGCGGTCCTCGGACTCGCCACCGGCTCGACGCCAGCAAGTTTTTACGCCGAGCTGGTGCGGATGCATCGCGAGGAGGGGCTGAGCTTCGCGAACGTCGTCACCTTCAATCTCGACGAGTACCAGGGCCTGCCGCCCCATCATCCGCAAAGTTACCACGATTACATGCGGATCTATCTGTTGGACCACGTCGACATTCCCGCCGGGAACGCCCACGTGCCGGACGGCTCGCTGGCCCGCGCCGCGGTCGACGCGCACTGCCGCGACTACGAGGAAATGATTCGCGCCGCCGGCGGCATCGATTTCCAGATCCTGGGAATCGGCCGCACCGGTCACATCGGGTTCAACGAACCGGGAAGCCCGCGGCGCTCGCGCACGCGATTGGTGACGCTCGACCGCCTGACCCGGCGCGATGCCTCCGGCGATTTTGGCGGTGAAGAACATACGCCGCGTTGCGCGATCACCATGGGCGTGCGAACCATTCTGGAGGCGCGACGCATTGTGCTCATGGCCTGGGGCCAGCACAAGGCCGGCGTCGTGCGCTCCGCAATCGAAGGCGAGACGACGACGCAGATCTCGGCGTCCTTCCTCCAGGAGCACGATCAGGCGCAGTTCGTCCTCGACCAAGCCGCGGCGGGTGCGCTGACCCGCTTCCGGACGCCGTGGCTCGCCGGCGCCCTCGAGGATCAGGGGCTGTCCTGGGACGAGCGGATGACGCGCCGCGCGATCCTCTGGCTATCGCAGAGAGCCCGAAAGCCCATCCTCAAGCTCACTGACGATGATTACAATGAATCCGGGCTCCAGGATCTGATCCAGGTATTCGGCTCCGCCTATGAGGCGAATCTCGCCGGCTTTTATGAGATGCAGCATACGATCACGGGATGGCCCGGCGGACGCGATCCGACGCGGACACGGCCCGGCGACGCTCCGGTGCGACCTTTGCGCGCGCCCTCGGCCGGGGTGTTTCCGAAGCGGGTGCTCGTCCTGTCGCCGCACCCGGACGACGATGTGATCTCGATGGGCGGCACCCTCTGCCGCCTCGTCGAGCATGGCCACACTGTGGACATCGCCTACCAGGTTTCGGGCGCCAATGCGGTCTCGGATCAGTCGCTCTGGCGCGCGCTGCTCTTCGCCCGCGACGCTGGGCCGTCCGGCGCTGAACCGACGCGGCACCTGGGCGACCTCTGCTCCGCGTACGAAGCCAACGGGGTCCTTCCCGCCGACATCGACGTGATGAGGCTGAAAACGCTGGTCCGCCGCCACGAGGCCACCGCGGCGGCGCACATCTGCGGCGTTCCGCCGAGCCGGCTGCACTTCCTCGATCTGCCTTTCTACGAAGCGGCCACGACGCAGCGCCGCCAACTGACCGATCGCGATCGGGAGATCATGCGCCAACTCCTGTCGAAACTCCGACCGCATTTGATTTTTGCCGCCGGAGACCTCGACGATCCCCACGGCACCCACCGGCTTTGCCTCCACGCGTTGCGCGGCGCGTTCGCGTCATGCGCGCACGAATCGTGGTTCCGCGAGGCCGAGCTCTGGCTGTATCGCGGGGCCTGGGCGGAATGGGAACTGGACGAGATCGACCTCGCGGTGCCGCTGAGCCCCCAGGAAGTGCTCCGGCGCCGGCGCGCGATCTTTCAGCACGAGACCCAGAAGGACCAGGCACTCTTTCTCGGAGACGACCGGCGCGAATTCTGGCAGCGCACGGAGGACCGCGGGAGCCGGCTGGCGGACGCCTACAACGGGTTGGGCCTCGCCGAGTACGAGGCGATCGAGTCGTTCAAGCGCTACAGTCCCGATGAGTTCCTGCATCACGCGCCATTGTAGCAAAGCCGTTTTCTCCTTTGTCCGGGTTTCGCCCGCCATGGGCCCGGGCATCATCCATCTCTGGCAAGCGGACCGATCTCCACCCACGCGCGGTTGTGCCACGACTCCAGGCTTTTCTCCGCCAACTGAACGCCTTTGGCGCCTTCGAGGAGGCTCCACCGGAACGGTTCGTCGTTCGCCACGTGCCGGAGGAACAGCTCCCATTGCGCCTTGAAGGCGTTGTCGGAGTCCGGCATGTCCGGCGACTTTCGCCAGCCCGCGAAGAAATCAATCGGTTGCTCGACGTCCGGATTCCAAACGGGAACGGGCGTGTCCGCCGCACGTTGGATCCAGCATTCGCGCAGCCCCGCCACGGCCGACCCCTCCGTCCCGTCAACCTGGAGCGTCAGCAGGTCGTCGCGCCGCACGCGCACGCACCATGAGCTGTTGAAATGGAGGATGATGGCGCGGTCCGTTTCAAACGTCGCATAGGCGGCGTCGTCGGCCGTGCAACGGTAGTCGCGTCCGTTTTCGTCGCGCCGCCAGGGCAGGTGCGTCGCGCAATGGCAGGACACCCCCGTGACGTTTCCAAACAAGTTGTCGATCACGTAACGCCAATGGCAGAGCATGTCGACGGCGATGCCGCCGCCATCTTCCTTGCGGTAGTTCCAGGAGGGACGCTGCGCCGGCCGCGAGACGCCGTCGAAAACCCAGTAGCCGAATTCGCCGCGGACCGATAGGATCCTGCCGAAGAATCCCGAGTCGATCAGCCCCTTCAGCTTCTGCAGACCGGGCAGCCAGAGCTTGTCCTGGACGACACCGTTCTTAAGTCCCGCAGCCCGGCATTCCTCGTACAGCGCCAGCGCCGTGGCGGTGTCGAGCGCCGTGGGTTTCTCGCAATAGATCGCCTTTCCGGAAGCGATCGCCTGGCGGATGCCCTCCGCGCGCCGGTCGGTTGTCTGCGAGTCAAAGTAGATCCGGTTGAACGGATCGCGCAGCGCGGCCTCGAGGTCGGTCGTGTATCGGGCCACGCCGTGGGCGCTCGCCAGCGCACTAAGCTTCGCCGCGTTGCGGCCGACCAGGATCGGGTCCGGGATCACCGCGTCGCCATTGGCCAACCGAACGCCCCCTTGGGCACAAATCGCGAGAATGGATCGGACGAGGTGCTGGTTGGTGCCCATCCGCCCGGTGACTCCATTCATGATGATGCCGATCGTGTCTGTCTTCATGTGATTCGTTCGTTGGGATCGCCGCCGGGCCATCCGGAGGCATCAGGCAAGGGCAAGATAGGCCGCGGTGATCTCCTCCAGGTAGCGCGACTGGTCCGACGCCCAATGGCGGCGGGAGAAGACTTCCACTTCGTTGAACCCGGCGAATCCGGCCGCCTTCATCCAGCCGCGGATCCGCTGGATCGGAATGCATCCCTCGCCCATGAGACCCCGGTCCTCGAGCATGTCCGCGGTCGGCGTCAGCCAGTCGCAGAGGTGGAAGGCGAACAGCAGCCCTTCCCGACCGCACGCGGCGATCTCCGTTTCGAGATGGTCGTCCCACCAGGTGTGGTAAACATCGAGCGCGATACCGAGCCACGGAGAACGCAGCCGCCAACAAATCTCCCGCGCCTGCCTGACCATGGTGACCGCCGACCGGTCACCGGCATACATCGGATGGAGCGGCTCGACGGCCAGTCTCACCCGGGCCGACGCAGCGTGCGGCAACACCGCGGCGATGCCCTCCTCGATCTGGCGGCGCGACTCGGCCAGGTCCTGGCCAGGGTCCGCGCCACACACCAGAACGACCAGCGGCGCGCCGAGCGCCGCCGCCTGGTCGATGCAACGGCGGTTCTCGTCCACCGCCCGCAGGCGCGCGGCGGCGGTGCCGGCCGCGAAGAATCCCCCGCGGCACAGCGACACCACGGTGAGGCCGTGGTCGCGAATCCGGGCTCCCACCAATGCCGGGTCCCGGCCCTCGAGGGCTTCGCGCCAAACGGTGATGCCGGCAACGCCAGCAGCGGCGTAACGCCTCGCCGCCTCCTCGACCGCCCAGGGCCTCGTCGTTATGGTGTGAATACAGAGGCGGGCCAGATCGCGCGGCGGCGGCACGGGAGATCGGTTTTCAGAGGGCATCGGACTGGGGGGCGCGCCGAATCGCCTACAGGCCAAAGAACGTGTAGTGCGGTCCACGGTCCGCCAGGCGGCTGAGGAGCAGCCCAAGTTCCCGGGCATGGTAGTCGCCCCACTGGCACGACTCGCCGCAGGGGACCATTCGCCCGGCCGGGATGGCGTCCCACCCGTTGGGCCGGTGGTAGATGGCGTGCAGCAGAAGCCCTTGATGGCGTTCGGAGGTTGAAAGATAGGGCTCGCGAAAGATCGTTCGCGCGATCGTCAGCCCCGCCCCGAGGTAGCGTCGCCCGGCTGCCGACCGGCCGTGCGCGGAGAGATGCAGGCCAAGGCGGACCATGCCCTGCGCGGCGATTGCAGCCGCTGAGCTGTCGACCGGCTCATGATCGTTGAACGGATTCGCCGGCCGGCTACCCCATCCGTTCATGGCGGCAAGTCCGGGCGCGCCGGTGTCCCAGTAAGGCACGCCATCGGTGGGCGCTTGCTCGATATAATAATCCGCGGTCGCCTGGGCCGTTTCCATGAAGCGCGCAAGAAGCGCCGCCTTCCCTCCGAACGTCCGGAGTTCCCCCGCCGGCAGGGTCTGGAGGAACTCCAGCTGCTCGGCGTAGCCGCAGATGATCCACGCGAGTCCGCGCGTCCAGGTGGTGAACGGTGAATATCCCTGCTGGGAACTCGGACACCGGTAGGAACCGTCGTTGACATTGAAGATTGACTCGTGGGCCACGCGACCGCGGACATCGTAGACGTCGCGCCCCTGGCCGAAGTAGACGTTGAACCGAGCCGTGGTTTCGGCGTGCTGGATGAGACGGCCGAGCAATGAGATCTTCTGGCCGCCTTCTCCCCACGCCGCGTGACCGAGCTGGTGCGCCAGCGCCAGGACGCGAAGGGATCGGATGGTGTCCGCAAACAGCGAATGCGGCCCATTGAACGAGTAGATATAGCCGAGTCTGCCGGGCAGCGGCGTCCATCGCGCCGCCTGAATCGCGCCGGAAACTTTCAGCGCAAATGCGTACAGGTCGACGCGGACGTCCCCGGTGGGCAGCTGGCCAGCTCTGGCAAGCTGGTACAGGTTGCCGTAGGTCGGCACGATGGTGAACCCATGATCGTGCACGCCGAAATGGGTCACATGGGGCGGAAGGCGGGCCAGAGTTCCATCGCGACCAACCGCGAGCGCCTTCCGATCCCCCGTCGCCGCGAACTGGAGGATCGCGGAGCCGAACTGAAATCCCTGCGTCCACTCCGTCCACCCGCGGGAGGCATACCGTCCGCGAATAGTGAATACGGGCGCCCCGCGGCGGGGATCCCAGGTCTTCTGGAGTGCGAAGATCTTGCGGGCCGACAGCTCGAAAAGGCGGTCGTAGTCCCGGCGAAGCGACTCGGGAGTCAACGTTGAATCAATCTGAAGCATGGGCAGAACGCCTCACAGACGCCGGAGGTGCAGGCCGCCGTCGATCGGGATGACGGCGCCGGTGGAGAACGGAAAATGGCCGGTCACGATGGCGCGCACCGCAAGTCCGACGTCGTCGCCCGTGCCCCAGCGCCGCTGCGGCACGACGCCTCCCTTCATGAGCTTGTCGTACCGGCGCTTCACGGCGGCGGTCATGTCGGTCGCCATGATGCCCGGGCGCAGGTCGAACACCTGGATGCCGTCCCCGGCCAGCCGTGCCGCCCACAACTGCGCCGACATGGCTAGCCCCGCCTTTGACATGCAGTATTCGCCCCGGTTGACCGACGCCGTGTCAGCCGAGATCGACGTGACGAAGATGACCTTGAAGCCGCCGGGCAGGAGCGAGCGGGTCCCGCCCGAAAGCCAGTGGCGCACCACCGCCTGCGTCAGGAAATGCGGACCCCGCAGGTTGACACTGATCAGCCGGTCAAATGATTCCTCCGTGGATTCCGTGAGATCAGCCCGCGCAATTGGAGCGATCCCGGCGTTGTTGACCAGAGCGTCAATCCGCCCGATTTCATCGAGCACGGTTGCGACCAGCCGTGCGCGATCGGCTTTCGCACCGATGTCGGCCTGGACCGGGAGGAACCTCTGGCCGCGCGACCGAGCCGCGCGGCGGCAGAGCGCCGCAGTCTGCTCCGCCGCATCGACGTTTCCGGCGTAATTGACGGCGACCGAGCAACCCGCCGCGGCCAGTTGAACGGCGATGCCCCGGCCCAGTCCCCGGCTGGCTCCGGTCACCAGGACCACCGGTTCGTCGTTGCGCGGCTTCGTCATTCCTCCACTCTACACCAAGATTCCGCGAGAGATCCGGATTTTCTCGCCGCCGGCTAGGATATTATCGACATGTCTTGCAGCACCGATGAACCGTTACCGCTCCCTGCTGCTTGACCGCGCGAACATCCGCATGCCCGGCTTGCGGATCCTGAGCTTCGCGCTCCACCGGCACCTGCCGAAGCGCCCCTCCATCGAACCGCACCGGCATCCGTGGAGCCAGGTCCTCCTCTACCTTGACGGCCAGGGCCGGCAGATCTTCCAACAAGGAGCCGCTCACGTTGAGCCTGGAACGCTCGTGGTCTTGCCGCCTGGCGTGTTGCACTCATTCCAAAGGACGGCGAGCCGCATGCCGCAGAGCCTGATCATCAATTTTCACCTGCGCGGCGAGTCCGGGCAGGCCGAATCGATTCGCAACGTGAACTGCTCGGAGCTGGCCCGCGTCCGCGGGAATCTCGCCCGGCTGGTCAACCTCCAGACGGAGTCGCGCGGAATTCTGCATTGGGAGGGCGCCATGGTCATTCTCGAACTTCTGATCACGATGCTCCGCGCCGCAGGCTGGCTCGAACGCGCCCGGTCGCCCTCAGTCGGCGAGACGAGCCCGGCGATCCGGCAGCTGGTCGCCAGCATGGATCCATCGCTCCCTCTTTCATATGTCGCCAAACGGAGCGGCTATCACCGCGACCACCTGAACCGGCTGGTCAAAAAGGAGACCGGGTTGACATTGGGACAGTTGCGAACCCAGCAGCGCCTCGCGAAATCCTGCGAATTGCTTGCCGCCGGAATCCAGGTTAGAGAGGTCGCGGCAACCGTGGGGCTCCTCGACCAAAGCTACTTCGCCCGATGGTTCCGCCGGCAGACCGGTCGATCGCCCTCTCGCTGGAAACGGGGCCAGTGACGGGCGGCTGGCTTTGACCCAAGAGCCGTCCATGGAACCATGATGCGAGCAACGACGTAGTCGTATTGGCTTCCTTTTTCGCCCAGTAGCATCGCGGCGTCTCCCGCTGCAAGCTTCTCCTGTGAGAACGTGGCTCGCCCTCGTTGGGCGATTTGGGATGGTGGACTCTACTGGACTCGAACCAGCGACCTCTTCCATGTCAAGGAAGCGCTCTAACCAACTGAGCTAAGAGTCCGAACAAAAGCGCTGGGAATAAGCAGCATTCCGCCCCCGAGGCGCAAGCAAAAATCCCCTCGCGCTCGCGTGATTCAATGGATCGGCGTCCCCGATCATCGCAATCCTTATTACCGCGGGTCAGCGGCAGATAGCTCTTGGCTGTTCTGCCGCCGGGGCTAAAACGAGAGCGGATTTTTCGAAGAAATGCGTCGTATCGTTCTGGGACTTCTTGGTTTTACCTGGCTGGCGCTGTCTCCCTGCGCGGCCACCCCGCTGGACGCGACGTTGCCGGCGGACGAGCGGCGCAGCCTGCAGCGCGAGGCGTTGGTGGTCATCGAGCTTCTGCAGGGCCTGCACTACTCGGACCGCCCCTTCGGCGACCTCAGCTCGCACGAACTGCTGGATCGCTATCTCGATAATCTGGACAGCGATCACATGATGATGACGGCGCCGGACGTGGAGTTCATTCACCATCGCTTCGACCGGAACCTGAAACCGGTCTACTTGTTCAAGGGCGACCTCCATCCCGCCTTCGAGATCTTCGATCTGTTCGCGGCGCGGGCCCTCGCGCGCTGCGGATGGATCGATCAACATCACCGTCATTTCCTCCAATAACACTTTCCCGTGACCACCCTGATCAAAAATCCCTTGCGGCGGATCGCGTCGTGGTTCCGTCGTGCGATGCACCCCGGGATCTTCCGGTATGGCGCATTGACCCTGGGAACTTTCGTCTGTTTTCCTGTGGCCGTGTCCGCTCCACTGACAGGCGCTTCGACCGCGACTTCCGGTGAACCCGACCGGTTGGTGGAACGGGTGCGGACCGCGGCGTTGTCAATGCAGCGCAAGTCCTGGGAGCAGGGCGTCCTGGCCCAGGCCTTCCTCGAAGAAGGCCGCGACGATCTGGTGGTGACGATGGCCCGCGCCAGCTTGATCTACGTCTCGAAGGACGGCGTACCGGCCGCGTTGGAGGGCGCGCCCGTGGATCCATTGATGGCCGGCGAAGCCATGGCGCGGGCGGCGCACCTGACCGGCGATCCGGTCCTGCACCACGCCGTGGACCAATCGCTCGTCTATATCCTCAAGCGGGCGCCGCGGGCGGCCGACGGCACGATTTTTCACACCAGCGAGACCATCTGGTCGGACAGTTTCAACACCACCCCGCCATTCCTCGCCACCACCGGGCACTACACCGAAGCCCTCTCCCAGATCGAGGGTCACTGGCGCCGGCTGTGGAATCCCCGCACGAAGCTCCTGGCACACATTTGGGATGAAAAATCGCAGCGCCTGACGGACGCCACCGGCTGGGGCGGAGGCAACGGCTGGGCTGCCGCCGCACTCGCGCGCGTCATCCGCGCGTGGCCGGAGGATCGCGCCGCGGCCAAAACGCGCCTGACTGGATATCTCCGGGAGGTAATCGACGGCTGCCTCGCGCACCAGCGGGCGGACGGCCTGTTTCACAACGTCGTCGACGACTCCAGTTCGTTCGTGGAAACCAATCTCGCGCAGATGCTCGCCTTCGCCATCTATGAAAGCGTCCGCGGGGGTTGGCTTCCGGCTGATTATCTTCCGCCCGCCGACCGCATGCGCGCCGCGGCGCGCAGCAAGGTGGATCGCGACGGCTTCGTCCAAGGGGTTGCCGGCGCCCCGACCTTTGACCGTCCCGGCGTTTCGCCCGAAGGCCAGGCCTTCTTTCTGATGATGGAAGCCGCCGCCCGGAAGGTGCCGCGCCCCGTCAAACCGTTGTAGCCCCCGCCGGCCAGACCGTTGGGATCCGCGCCGGCGGATCTCTGCCGCCACGCAGGAGAAAATGGGCCCTGGCCTGCTGCCGGCTCGTCGATGCGTTCCGTGCCCCGGCCATCTGATTTTGCTCGCGCACGGTCTTCATGTCGGAAATTTCATCTTGCAGGAACGGCACAATATCCCGTAAATGAAAACGTTCTCGGCCGTCTGCCAGTGGCAACCCCGCCTAACCCCACCCCGAGCAAGACTTGGCAGCTTCTTTCCAAGCCCCTGCGAGCGGTTCAAATCAGAAAGAGCAACGGAAACGTGCTGCAACATCA
>DASRKV010000311.1:0-4833 GCA_035648795.1 Opitutaceae bacterium | reverse complement strand
GCGGCCGGCGGCGGCGGAATCCGGAAGTCCCGCGCCGGCACCCGCGGTTCCCGAAACGTAGCCGCATCGCCTTCTCCCGGCGGCTTTCCGGCGCGACAGCGGGCCGATGATTCCGGCGGAAACCCGGCCGGGCTTCAAGCGATCAGGTCGGGCGGGACGTTGGGGCGCTTCTTCGATCGTCGTGATCCCGAGCTTCACCTTGAGCATGGGATCATGGTGCAGCATCTTCATTCCGCCGCGCATCGCCCGGCGTTTCAGTTCAGCGGTCTGGGTGTCGCGGATCTTGCCCACCAGGATGACGTCGGGATCCGTGCGCAGATACCGGCGCAGGGCGCGCGCGGACGGGGTAGATTCTGGAGTTGCCACGGCAGTTGGCGCCTCGCAATGAGAAGGATCCTCGCGCCGCCGGGATCCGACCGGGCGCGGCGTCTTTGTCATGCTCACCTGGCTCCAACGGTTCTGGCCGCGCGGCCAACCGGCGTCCGGCCCGGCCGGCGCCCGCGGCGCCGCGGGCGAACGCCTCGCGGCCGAGTACTTGCGCGGCCGCATGGGCTACCAGATCGTGGTGCAGAACTGGCGCAATCCCCGGGAGCGGCGCGAGGAGATCGATCTCGTGTGCCGCGATCACGAAGTGCTGGTGTTCGTCGAGGTGAAGGCCCGTGCGGCCGGCGCGCTGGTGTCCGGCTATCATGCAGTCGATCGCCGGAAAAAACGCGCACTGCGGCGGGTCATCCACGCCTACCTCACGCAGCTTCGCGTCCGGCCGCGGACTTTTCGATTCGATGTCGCGGAGGTCATCCTGGCCGGCAGCGCCCCGCCGCAGGTTCTGCATTTCCAGAACGTGCCGCTGTTTCCGAAAGGATACAATGTCTTGCGCTGACGCCGGCCGGCCCGGCCGGCCGCCTTTGACTTTCGCCGGCCGCTTCCGATAGTGACCCCCGTCTATGGCCGATCCTCCACGTCACCCGTTCCTGCAGGGATTGAGCAAGCACCGCGGCGCGCCCGCGACAATCATCGTCATTTTTGGCGCCTCGGGCGATCTGACCGCGCGCAAGCTGCTGCCAGCGATCTACAATCTCAGCCACGACAACCTGCTGCCGCCCGATTTTTTTCTGATCGGGTTTGGCCGCAAGCCAGTTCCGGATGAGGAATTCCGCGGGCACACGGAAGCGGCGATCAAGGAATTCTCCCGGCGGGAGCTGAATCCCGGCGCGTGGACCCGTGTGGCGCGCAACACGTTTTACGTGACAGGCGGCTACGACGAGCGCGGTGCCTTCGACCGCCTCCATGCGCTGATTCAGAAACTCGAAGCGCAGGCCGGACGGGAGCTGCAGTCGCTGTTTTACATCTCCACTCCGCCCACGGTGTTTCAGCCGATTCTCGAAAATCTGGGCGCGTCGGGCCTGGCGCAGCGCCACCTCGGTTCGCCGCTGCAGTCGAAGGCCGTGATCGAGAAACCGTTTGGCCGCGATCTGGCCTCGGCCCGCGAACTCAACCGGGTCATTGCCGGAGTGCTGCAGGAGTCGCAGGTTTTTCGCATCGACCATTACCTCGGGAAGGAGACGGTGCAGGATCTCCTCGTCCAGCGGTTTGCCAATGCGATCTTCGAGCCGTTGTGGAACCGGAATTTCGTCGAGTGCGTGCAGATCACGGTGGCGGAGGAGGGCGGCGTGGGCGCGCGCGCCGGCTACTATGAACAGAGCGGCTGCGTGCGCGACATGATCCAGAATCACACGATGCAGCTTCTCGCGCTCACCGCCATGGAGCCGCCGGTATCGCTCGACCCGGAGGCGATCCGCGATGAAAAGGTGAAACTCCTCCGGACGATCCAGCCGCTGGCGCCCGGTCCGGGGGGCGACGTGGCCCGCGGGCAATATGCCGCGGGTCTGGTGGCCGGGCGGCCGGAGCCGGGCTATCGTGAGGAAAAGGGCGTCAGCGCGGAATCGACGATGGAGACGTATGCGGCGCTCCGCGTCGCCATCAACAACTGGCGGTGGGCGGGCGTGCCGTTCTATCTGCGGTCGGGCAAACGCCTGGCCCGGCGCGTGACGGAGATCGCCATCCAGTTCAAGTGCCCGCCGGGCACCCTCTTCGCCCAGGCCGAACAGTTCGATCTCGCCGCCAACACGCTGGCCTTCCAGATCCAGCCCGACGAGGGGAGCACGGTGCTGCTCAACGCCAAGATTCCGGGTCTCGAAACGCGCACGCAACCGGTGAAAATGCATTTTCGGTACGCGACCACGTTTGGCTCGAACACGCCGGAAGCCTACGAACGCCTGGTGCTCGACGCCATGATCGGCGACAGCACGCTCTTCATCCGGGGCGACGAAACCGAGGCGTCGTGGCGGCTCATCACGCCGGTGCTGGAGCACTGGCAGGCGCAGCCGCGGGAAGGGCTGGACAGCTATCCCGGCGGCTCGTGGGGTCCGAAATCGGCCGAAGCCCTGCTGGCGCCCAACGGCCACGAGTGGCGAAAACCGTAAGCGCGGCGCGGCCGCGCAAGTGCCAAGTAACAAGTGCGAAGTACCAAGTAACAGGTACCAAGTGCCAAGTGACAAGCAACAGGTAACCAACGAGGAAGTGCCGAGAGCCAGGACGACCGTTAGGCCGGAAGATTTCCTGTAACTTGTCACTTGATACTTGTTACTTCCTTTCCATGACCGACGTCTTCAACGCTCTCCCCGGCCTCGAGGTTCCGGTGGGTGGCATCACGCAGAGTCTGGCCCGGCTGTGGGTCGGGGAACCGGCGGACGGGGTCGGTGCGCCGTCGGAATTCCGCGCTTCGCAGATGAATCTCGTCCTGCATCTGGGCCTGCCGACGACGGACGACGACGGTCTCGAGCAATTCAATGCCGCGCTCCGTTTCACCCAGCGTTATCCGGCGCGCATCCTCGTGCTTTGTCCCCGCGCGGAGGGCGGCGCGGATCTGGCGATGCGCGCGAAGATCTACAGTGAGTGTTTCATTGGACGATCGCGGCGGGAGATGAGCTGCATCGAGGCGGTGGTCTTAAGCTATCCGCAGGAGCACCGCGAGTTTCTGGAGGACCAGGTGTCGGTCATCGTCGAGGGAGACCTGCCGATCTATTACTGGGTCCATCGCATGTCGCAGGTGCACAAGATCGCCACCTATCAGTGGCTCCTGCGCAATTCGAACCGGTTTCTGCTGGATACGGCGGTTTCGACGCCGGAGGCCCGGACGTTCGCCTGGCCGCGGCCGGACGGCTTTCGCGATCTCGCGCAGGCGCGACTGCTGCCGGTACGGCAGGCGATCGGGCAGTTTCTCAGCGCTTATGCGCCCCGGATCATTGTCCGCGACCTGCGGGCCGTCGCGGTGGCGGGGGCGCCCGCGTTCGCCGCCGAAGCACGGGTCCTGCTCGATTGGGCGCGGACGCGTCTCGAAACCTGCGGCGCGCCGGCGGAGGGCGGGCCGGCCTATGAGGTCAGGAAGACCGCGCCGGGCGCGACCTCGTCACTGGAACTGGCGTTCGCCTACGATGACGGCCGGCACTTTCTTTGGCGCGCGGATTTCGCGCAAGGCAGTTCGTATTTCGAAAGCACCATCGGCGGGGGCCGGCAGACTCTGCCGATGACCACCGGCCTGCTCAGCACCGAGGCGGCGCTCGGCGAGGCAATCTTCTATTAGCGCGGTTTCAGATAAAGTGTAGCCACGAGCGCCAGCCCCTCGACCGGCTCGGGGCCCTGAGCTTGTCGAACGGGCGAGTGAACGAGCCTTCCGCTCGCTGGCGTTTGCAGCCACGTTCGCGTTCTCGGCCGCAGTTCAACTTGACCGCGCTAAACCCGTGTCCGTCAGGTCAGGTCCAACTCCATCTTCCGGGACAAAAGCAAATCGCCGATCAACGAAGAGTTGATCGGCGATGACATCCGGACGAAATCCAGAGAGTTAAGAAAGTTGCTTATGCGTGGCTGCGGAGGGTACGCATCTTGCGCCAGCCAAACCCCAGTGTGGCCAGGAATCCCGAGGAAAGAAGCGCCAGCGTGTTGCAGGTGTCTGGAACGCCGGGAGGGGGAACTACCAGTCCGCTCACCCCCAGATCGACAGAGAAATCCTTAACTGCTTCGCCACCAAGATTCGAGTTGGTGACCTGGATATAAATTTGATTAAAGGTCAAACTGTTGGCGAGCGCCCCTGTGGAGGTACTGGTCGACAAATTATCTACAGAATAAGAAAAGGGATTGTGGTCATCGAACCCAAAAGTCCACGGATGAGCGAAGTCGTAGGTAAAAGTCGGAGTAATCGGGATCGGGGTCCCACTTTCGAGCAACTCGATCGCAAAGTTAAACGCATCACCGGCGGGTGCGATAGCGGGGGTTAAGCCGCTCATGCCAAAACGATAGTTGTATCTCGAGCCCAGACTAGTTAAAGTGATGGTCTGCGACAGATTGAGCCGGAGTTCCAAAGGAGTGCCTCCAATGGTAGTCCTTGGAGCCAATTGTATATCCCCTGATTCCCATCCAGGCGTACCTATGCCGAAGGAAATAGGATTATTCGTGAGTTTCACATCATCGAATGTCTGAACTGTCTGAGCATTCGACACAAGCAGGACGCCAGCGAAAAGCAAAGCGGCCCCGAATGGAACTTTGTACTTGTTCATGTTTGGATCAATTTATTACGGGTTGGTCATTTTATCCTGCAGTTTTGGTGCCAGTTATGCAATTAATTTGGATTATGATTGCAAGACTATACTCAATAAATACTTGCACATCACAAAACGCACCTAACACCTTCCTGGTCCATGAGCCAACTCATACCAGACTGTAAGCATTACCGACACAAATCAGGTTCTTCCGGTTCTCGTGTGGGTAAATTGAGGG
>DASRKV010000310.1:0-2316 GCA_035648795.1 Opitutaceae bacterium | reverse complement strand
AGCGTGGAAGCGCTGCCCCAGCCCGACCGCATGCCGCCGCTCGTGAAGCTGCCAGGAAAGACGGTGATGACGTTCTCGCCCAGGCTGGCGACCTGGGCCTCGACCTGCGATCGGGCGCCGTTGCCGATGCTGACCATCGCGATGACCGCCGCCACGCCGATGATGATGCCCAGCGCCGTGAGGATGGAACGCAGCTTGTTGCGCCGCAGGGCGCGCAGGGCGACCTTGATGGTGTTGATGCCGCGCATGGTCAGGCGGAGGTCAGTTTGGCCGCGGCCTCGGCCGCGAGGAGCTTCCGCATTTCCGCGTCGGCTTGCAGGCGGACGGCGACGAAATCGTCGCGCACCAGACGGCCGTCGCGCAGGATGAGGTTGCGCTTGCAGTAACGGGCGATGTCGAGCTCGTGCGTGACCATGATGATGGTGATGCCCTGGTCGTTGAGCTTTTGAAACACGCCCATCACCTCGACGGAGGTTTTGCTGTCGAGATTGCCGGTCGGCTCGTCGGCCAGAAGGATTTCCGGGTCGTTGGCGAGCGCGCGGGCGATAGCGACTCGCTGCTGCTGGCCGCCGGAAAGCTGATTGGGAAAGTGGTCGGCGCGGTCGGAGAGGCCGACGATCTCCAGGCTGCGGAGCGCCCGCTCGCGCATCTCGCGCGACGAGCGGCGGTGCCGGCCGTACATCATCGGCAGCTCGGTGTTTTCGAGCGCGGTGGTGCGGGCGAGCAGGTTGAAACCCTGGAAGACAAAGCCGATCTTCTGATTGCGGATATCGGCGAGTTCGTTGCGCTCCAGTTGCGACACGTCGATAGCGTCGAGGAGGTAGCGGCCGCGGGTGGGACGGTCGAGGCAGCCGAGCAGATTCATGAGCGTGGATTTGCCGGAGCCGCTCGCGCCCATGAGGGCGACGAATTCGCCCCGCTGCACCTCCAGCGAAATGCCGCGCACCGCGTGCACGGGGATGTCGCCCGAGTCGTAGATCTTGTGGATTTCCTCGATTTTGACGACGGGAGCCATGGCCAGGAAATGCGGTGAAACTAGCGGCGGAAGCTGCCGGGCCCGCCGCCGGCAAACGGGTTGCTCGCGGGCCGTCCCGCGGCCGCCGACGAGGAACTGGGGATGGTGACACTGGTGATGATGACATCGCCATCCTTCAGGCCGTCGACCACCTCGGTGTTGATGCCATCGGTAATGCCCAGCCTGGCGCTGACGGGCTCGATCACGGCCGTCTTCGGATCGTTGCCGACCAGCCGGTAAATGGTCCGCGTGGTCACGGTGCCGCCGCCACTCCCGTGGCCGCCGCCGAACCGGCTGAAGTCGAGGTCGAGGCCGCGCTCCTTGGCGAGTTGCTGGGCTTTCTGGATGACGTCCGGCGTGGGCGGTCCATTGCCCCGGACGAAGCCGGCCTCCTGCATGACCTGGCGCATCGCCGCGCGCCGTTCCTCATCGGTCATGGGTTTGGCGGCCGCCGCGGTTCCGCCGGCGGGCGAGGCGGCGCCGGGCGCCGGAGCGCTTTTCGGCAACAGTTCGTCCGGAATCCGCACGCGTAGGGTGCTGTTGGCCAGGCGGAGGGCGTTGCGGCGTTCGGCGACGACGATGGAGACGTTGGCCGTCATGCCGGGCCGGAGCTTGAGGTCGGGGTTGTTGACGTCGATGATGGTCTGGTACACGACGACGTTTTGCTGCGTCTGCGGCGCGTTGCGGATCAGGCTGACGCGGCCGCGGAACTGCTGGTTGGGAAATGCATCGACGGTGAAGTTGACCGACTGGCCGACCTTGACACTGCCGATGTCGGCTTCCGCCACCGCGCCGATGATCTGCATTTTCGTCAGGTCGTTCGCGATCATGAAAAGCGTGGGAGAGCTGAGACTGGCGGCGACCGTGTTGCCGACGTCGACCTGCCGCGAGACGACCACGCCGTCGATGGGGGAAAAGATGTCGCAACGGGCGAGATTGACCTTGGCCATGTCGAGCGAGGCGCTCTGGATTTTCACCTGGGCATCGGCTTGGAGAAGCTGGGCCGCGGCGGTGTCCAGGTCGGCCTGCGCCACGAGCGCCTTCTTGAACAGTTCCTGGGTGCGCTCGGTGTTCACCTGGGTGAGCTGGTAGTTGGCCTTGGCGTTGGCGAGCTGGCCCTCGGCCTGGAGAACATTGGCTTTGTAGGTGGCGGGATCGATCTGGGCGATCAGCTGGCCCGCCTTGACCGGTGAATTCCAATCCACGTAGAGCTTGGAAATGATACCGGAGATCTGGCACCCCACATTGACGTTGAGCACCGGCTCAATGTCGCCGGTGGCCGTGACCACCTGGACGACGTC
>DASRKV010000309.1:0-20496 GCA_035648795.1 Opitutaceae bacterium | reverse complement strand
ATCTTGCGCCGCGACTTGGGACCGTGCTGGCCGGGCGGGAAATTGCGGCGTTCGAAAGCCTTGCCGGAGCCGAGAATGAACTGGCCAAAACGGCGGCTGATGCGAGTGGAGGGACCGATATAGCGGGCCATGGAAGATGGGGATGAAGATGAGGGTGAAAGTGGTCGCCTACACGCGGCGGCGTTTGCGCGGGCGGCAGCCGTTGTGAGGCACCGGGGTCACGTCGATGATCGAAGTGATCTCGAGGCCGATGGCCTGGAGAGCGCGGATGGCCGAGTCGCGGCCGAGGCCCGGGCCGCTCACGCGGATCTGGACGTCCTTGAGGCCGTGGGCCATGGCATTGCGGGCGGCGTCTTGGGCGACGATCTGGGCGGCGTAAGCGGTGGACTTTCGGGAGCCGCGGAAGTTGCATTTGCCGGCGCTCGACCAGGCGATGACGTTGCCCTTGAGGTCGGTGATGGTCACCACCGTGTTGTTGAACGAGGCGAGGATGTTCGCCAGCCCCGTGGTGATGTTCTTGGCGCCCTTGGCGCGGCGGATCTTGAGCGCGCCTAGTTCTTCCTTGAGGAGATCCTCGGCGGTCGGCTGCTTCGCGACGCCGCCGACCATCTCGACGGGTTTGTCTGTAGGAGCCGGGGCGGCTGCGGCACCTTCGGCCGCGGGCGCGTCTTTTTTGGCGCCCTTTTCGCCGGCGGGGCGACCCTGCTCCGCACCGGCCGGAGCCTTTGGCGCCTTGTCCCGGGCGGGTTTCTTTTCGGTGGCCTCCGTCTTGGCGGCAGATTCCGCCGACGCGGGAGCGGCCTCCTTCTTCGGAGCCCGTTCGGCGGGCTCAGGGCGGGCTTTTTCCTTTTTCGGGGCGGGCGTGGACTTGTCTTCGGCCATGGCGGGGATCAAACGGTGGTGGGTTCAGCTTTTTGCTTGGTGACGCCGACGGTCTTGCGCGGTCCTTTGCGGGTCCGGGCATTGGTGCTGGTCCGTTGGCCGCGGACGGGCAGGCCCTTGCGGTGGCGGATGCCGCGGTAGCAGTTGATGGCCTGCAGGCGCTTGAGGTTGGCGGCGATGTCGCGGCGGAGATCGCCTTCCACGGCCCATTTCCGGTCGGTGATGACGTGGAGGATCTTGTTGAGCTGTTCCTCGGTGAGATCCGAGGCGCGCATGTTCGGGTCAAGTCCGGCGTCCTTGACGACGAGGTCGGCCCGGGTCGAACCGAGGCCGTAGATGTAACGAAGAGAGACGGCGATCTTCTTCTTCGGAGGAATGTCGACACCAAGCAGACGTGGCATGGGAAAAGGTTAGACGGGTTTGTTTGCGGTTTGAGAAAGGGAAGTGGCGGACGAAGGCGCGGGAACGGATGCAGGGAAAGGGCGGGGGATCGTGAGAATCTCGGGACCTTTCTCGGTGGTGAGCACGGTATGTTCGAAATGGGCGGAAGGCAGGCCGTCGGCGGTGACCACGGTCCAGCCGTCGGCGAGCGTCTTGACGCGGTAGGTGCCGAGATTGACCATGGGCTCGATGGCGAGGGTCATGCCCGGCTTGATTTTGTCTCCCGTGCCGCGGCGTCCGAAGTTCGGAATCTGCGGCTCCTCGTGCATCGTGCGGCCGACCCCGTGGCCCACCAGATCGCGGACCACACCAAAACCGCGCGCCTCCACAAAAGTCTGGATGGCTTGGGAGATGTCGCCGATACGATTACCGGCCTGCGCCTGACGGATGCCGAGGTGGAGGGCCTCCTCGGTGGTCTGCAGCAGTCTGGCCACCTGCGGATCAAGGGGACCGACCGGTACCGTGATGGCGTTGTCGCCGATGTAACCGTTGGCTTCGACGGTGACGTCGAGTGAAATGATGTCACCGTCACGGAGAATCCGTTTCAGTGAGCCAATGCCGTGGACCACCTCGTCGTTGACCGAGAGGCAGGTGTAGGCGGGAAACCGTCGCGAGCCGATCTGGTAGCCAAAATCCGCACTGCGGGCGCCGTAGCTGGCGATCAGCTCGCGGCCGGCTTGATCCAGATCGAACGTGCTGATGCCCGGCTGCACGAGCGCCTTGAGGCGGTGCAGCACCGTTGCGGCGATGGCGCACGACTCGCGCATGTGCGCGATGGCTTCCCGGTCTTTGATCGGAATCATCGGTGGAGCTGGATTCAGACCGGCGCGAGAACGGCGGGATTGGGCTCCAGCAGGAGTCCCAACGTGCGATAATGTTCGATGACCGCCCGGTTGGCGGCAGGGTCGGCCACCGCAAAAGCGGCGCCGGCTTCAGGCTCGACGCAGAGGCAGCCGGTGAGGGCTTCCCCGCGGGCTTCGAGCCATTCATCGAACACACGGGCATGGAGCAGCGTAGCCGGGAATCCTGACAGGAGGAATCCCGCATCGGGTTTGCGCGCCCAGAACCACTTGCGCAGGATTGCGAGCAGGGTCTGGTCGGGAACGGGGGCGCCGTGCTGGCGGGCCTTGGCGGCCTGCTGGCCGAGCGGCGTGCGACGGCAAATCTCCTGATGCACAAGTGTTTCAGGAGAGACGTGCTCAATCTTCAAAGAACAAACTTCAATGGACAGGCCCGCGGGAAGCGGGCCGGCGGCACTGAAGCATAAGAGCTTCGCAGCAGCCGTGAGGCCGAACCGCGAAAAGGTGTGGGGAATGACAGGCATTTCCCGGGAAGTAAAGCCTTAAAGAACGAACCGCCGGATGATCCAGGAGATGATACCCACCAAGAAGATAGCAACCAACGGCAGGCCGAGGGCTTTGACCGTGGCAATGTCGGCGGCCTCGCCGATTGCGGAGGCCACGGCGGTGCTACGGGCGCGGATGCGACCCTTGCGCAGGAACCCGTCATAATGCCGCTGGAGCAGAAAGGTCTCGAGCTGCCGCATCGTATCGAGCAGCACACCCACGACGATCAACATGCCGGTACCTCCGAAGAAGTAGGCGATCCGCTGCGGCACGTTCAGCTCGAACAGCAGGACGTCGGGCATGACGGCGATGACGGTCAGGAAAATGGCGCCGGCCAGGGTCAGTCGCGTCATGATGAAATCGAGGAACTGGGCGGTCGGCTCGCCGGGACGCACCCCGGGAATGTAGCCGCCGTACTTTTTGAGGTCGTCGGCGATCTGGATCGGCTTGAACATGACGGACACCCAAAAGTAGCTGAAAAACAGAATCAGAATCGTATAACCGCTATAATACAGCCAATGGCCGCGGATGAGATTGCTGGCGAATTCACTGAGGAATTTGAGGTTAAGGACGGCGCCGAGCTGGGAGAAGATCTGCTGGGGGAACAGCAGGATGGCGGCGGCAAAAATCACCGGCATGACGCCCGAGTAGTTGACCTTGAGCGGCAGAAACGAGCTTTGCCCGCCGTACACCTTCTGCCCCACGACCCGCTTGGCGTATTGGACCGGGATTTTGCGCTGGCCCTGGGTGACCATGATGATGCCGGCGATGACCACGACGAAGAGCACGACCATCATCAGCAACTGGGGCATGCTGATGGCCTGGACCCCGACGGGGGCGAAAATCAGCGTCTTGAGCGTCTGGGCGGCCCCGGGGATATCCGCCAAAATGCCGATGGTGATCAGCAACGAAACGCCATTGCCGATGCCGCGCTGCGTGATCTGTTCCCCCAGCCACATGAGAAGCATGGTGCCGGCGGTCATGAAGACCACGGAGGTGGCCAGGAATCCGGTCTTGTTGACGATGATGATCTCGCCATAGACGTTGATATCGTAGCCGGAGAACAGGCGGCCGGGATTCTCCAGCGCCAGGATCAGCAGGGTGCCCTGGACCAGGCAGATGAGAACCGTGGCGTACCGCGTGTACTGGGTCAGCTTCTGCCGGCCGACGTCACCTTCCTGCTGCAAACGGCTGAGCGTGGGCACGACGGCGGTCATCAACTGGAAGATGATGGACGCGCTGATATACGGCATGATGCCCAAGGCGCACACCGCGCCCTTCACGAGCGCGCCTCCCGTAAACATGTTGTAGAGGCCCACCAGCGCGCCGCCGGTGGTGTTGACCTGCGCCGTGAAGAAGTCCTGCAGCGGCTTGGGATCAAGGCCGGGCAGGGGGATGTGGGCGCCGACGCGCGAGATGAACAACAACGCCAGCGTATAGAAAATCCGCGAGCGCAGCTCGGGGATTTTCATGGAGTTGGTGAAGGCGGAGAGCATGGGAGGATTTACGATTTGGGATTAATGATTTCCGAACTGGGGGCAGCCGCCGGAGTCGTGCTGGCACCCAATCGTAACTCGTAAATCGTCAATCGGAAATAATGACGGCCTGGCCGCCGGCCTTCTCGATCTTGGCCTTGGCGGAACCGGAGAACCTGGCGGCGGTGACCTTGAGGGCGCGGCTGATCTCGCCATCTCCGAGCACCGCGACCGGGGCGTCGCCGGCGCGCACCAGGCCCGCCTTGGCCAACACGACCGGGGTCACCTCGGTGACGGCGGCGTCGAGTTTCGCGAGGTCGCCGACGTTGACGACTTCGTATTCGGTGCGGAAGCGGTACTGGTTGAATCCGCGACGCGGGAGTTTCCGGTAAAGCGGCATCTGGCCGCCTTCAAAACCGGGGCGGATCGAGCCGCCGCTGCGGGCCGTCTGGCCTTTGCCGCCGCGGCCGGAGGTCTTGCCATGGCCGCCGCCTTCGCCGCAGCCGACGCGTTTCTTGCGGTGCACCGCGCCGGGGACGTTCTTAAGTTCGTGGAGTTTCATGGGCGTCTGAAGTGGAGGCCGGCCTTGCGGCGGCCGGAGCGGAGGTCAACTGTGGCCGCGGAGCGCGTGAACATCGGCCGCGAGCCGGAGTTTTAGCAGACCGTTGAGCGTGGCGTGGACGACGGCGATGTGGTTCTTGGACCCCATCGACTTCGAGAGAATATTGCGGATGCCCGCGGCCTCGAGGACGGCGCGGACGCCGCCGCCGGCGATGATGCCGGTGCCGGGACTGGCGGGCCGGAGGAACACCTTGCCGCCGTCGAATTCACCCAGCACTTCGTGCGGAATGGTGTCACCTTTGAGCTTGACCGAGACCATGTTCTTGCGGGCGTGCTCGGTGCTCTTCTTGATCGCGTCGGGCACCTCGTTGGCCTTGCCGTAGCCGATGCCGACCTTGCCCCGCTGGTCGCCGACAACGGCGAGCGCGGAAAAACTGAAACGACGGCCGCCCTTGACGACTTTCGCGCAACGGTTGATGAAAACGACCTTTTCGATCATCCCGGAATCGCCGGCGGCGCCCGAGAGGTTCGAGGAACTGGGATTCTTGGAGGGGAAGCTCATGGGCGGTGATTAAAAGACAAGTCCGCCGGCGCGCGCGGCGTCAGCGAACGTTTTGACCTTGCCGTGGTAGGGCCGGCCGTTGCGGTCGAATACGATCTGGCTGAGACCGGCGGTCTTGGCCTTGGCGGCGAAAGCGGTGCCGAGCACCTTGGCTCCGGCGAGGTTGGCTTTGAGTTTCTGGGGGCGGAGTTCGGGATCGACGCTCGAGAGAAAGACCACGGTGGTCGCGGAATCGTCGTTGATCGCCTGGGCGTAGATGTGCTTGCCCGAGAACTTGACGCTGAGGCGCGGCCGCGCGGCCGTGCCGGCGACCTTCTTGCGGATGCGCCATTTGCGCTTCTGCAGCAACTGGGCTTTGTGGATGGTGTTCACAGGGAAATCGGCCGTTGGAGAGTTGAGGGTTGGAATTCGCGCGGCCCGGCTCAGGCGACCGTCTTGCCTTCCTTGCGGCGGACGCGTTCGCCCACGATGCGCACGCCCTTGCCCTTGTACGGCTCGGGCGGATAAAAGCTGCGGATCTCGGCCGTGACGGCGCCGACGAGTTGTTTGTCCGCCCCCTCGACCTTCAACTTGGTGTTGTCGGCGATGGTCACCTTGATGCCCTCGGGGATGTCGAACAAAATCGGGTGCGAGTACCCGAGCGCAAACTCGATCTGCTTGCCCTTGGCGACGGCCTTGAAGCCGACGCCCTGGATCTCGAGGTCCTTCGTGAAGCCCACGGTGGCGCCCTTGATCATGCCGTTGATGATCGAGCGCGCGGTGCCGTACATGGCGTTGGCGAAGCGGGTTTCCGCCTGGGGCGTGACGATGATCTGGCGCTTGTCGTTGACTGAGAGCTTGACGACATCGGCGAAGGATTTGCTGACCTTGCCTTTGGGGCCCTCCACGTGGATGGAGTGGTCCTGCACGTCGACTTTGATCTTGTCGGGAATGGGAACGGGTTGTTTGCCGATGCGGCTCATGGCGGAGGGTCTCCTTACCAAATGTTGCAGATAAGCTCGCCGCCGAGTTTGCCGCGGCGGCAGTCCTGGTCCTTCAAGAGGCCCTTGGAAGTGGAAAGAATCGAGATGCCAAGGCCGTTCAGGACCAGGGGGATCTCGCTGTACCGGCAGTAGAGCCGGCGGCCGGGCGTACTCATGCGACGGATACCGGTGATGACCGGCGTGCTGTCGACGTACTTCATCTTTGCGAGGAGCGTCTTGTGGCCCAGTTCATCAGCGCCGGTGGAGTAGTCGGCGATGTAGCCTTCGGACTTGAGGATGGCGGCGAGTCCTTCCTTCACCCGGGAATACGGGGCGGAACAATCGTCGCGGCGGGCTTTGCTCGCGTTGCGCAGGCGGGTGAGGAAATCACTGATCGGGTCGGTCATGTCGGATGTGGTTGCGGAGCGCCCGGCGGGTCATATCCTACTCCCGCCGGCACAAATGAGTTACCAGGAGGACTTGGTCACGCCGGGGATCTTGCCGGCAAGCGCGAGCTCGCGAAAGGTGATGCGGGACACGCCGAACCGCCCGATGTAGGCCCGCGGGCGGCCGCTCAGCGAGCAACGGTTGCGGACGCGCACCGGCGAGGAGTTGCGCGGGAGCTTGGCCATCTTTTTCTGCGCCGCGAAGAAATCCGCATCCGCCGTCTTCGGGTTGGCGAGGATGGCCTTCAGTTCGGCGCGCTTGGCCTTGTATTTCTCGACGAGACGTTTGCGTTTCTTGTTACGCTCGATGGCGGAGGTCTTGGGCATGGGCGGATTTTGGATTTTTGAATTACGATTTTTGAATCACGATCTGCTGCCTGCGATGGCCGGTTCCCGGCAAAACATTGGGTGGCGTTCCAAATCGTAAATCGGCAATCGAAAATCGTAATGAGGTTAGGCGGCTTTGGTGGCGGCGGGCTTGGCGGGGCCTTCGGCGCGGCGGAACGGCATGCCGAGCAGGCGCAGGAGATCGCGGGCCTCGTCGTCCGTGTTGGCGCTGGTGACAATCGTGATGTCGACGCCGATGTGCTTCTTCACATTGTCGACCGTGATCTCGGGAAAGATGGTGTGGTCGGTCACGCCGATCGTGTAGTTGCCCTGGCCGTCAAGCTTGGGGGACATGCCGCGGAAGTCGCGGATGGTCGGGAGGGCGACCGCGACGAGGCGGAGGAGAAATTCCCACATGGAGGCTCCACGGAGGGTCACATGACAGCCGACCACCTGGCCCTGCTTGAGCTTGAAGTTGGCGATGGCCTTCCGCGATTTCGCGAGCACCGGCTTCTGTCCCGCCAGCACCGTGATGTCGCGCTGGGTGTCGGCGATCACGTTCTTGTCGGCCTCGGCGTCAATGCCGGTGTTGATGGTCACCTTGGTCAGGCGCGGCACCTCGTGCTTGTTCGTGTAGCCGCGCAGTTTCATCAGCTCGGGCACGACGTGCTCGGCGTAATGTTTTTGGAGAGAGGGAGTGTAACTCATGATGATGCGACCGGGTTACCGGGCCGGAGGCGGGTGAAGTGTTCGAAGCTGCGGGAAAGGAACAACGCGGCGGACTACGACTGGGCGGCCGGCACCTTCTTGCCGGCCTTGGTCTGCTCCCAGCGGGCGAGCGCCATGAGATTGGAGACGTGAACGGAGCCTTCGCGCTCGACGATGGCGCCTTGGGGATGCTCCTGCGATTTCTTCAGGTGGCGTTTGATCAGGGCGATGCCTTCGACGCGCGCGCGCTGCTTTTCGGCGAGGATCTCGAGCACCTTGCCCTGTTTGCCCTTGTGGGCGCCCGCGATGACGACGACGATGTCGCCGCGTTTGATGTGAAATTTCTGCATGGTCAGAGAACCTCCGGGGCCAGCGAGATGATCTTCATGAAGTTCTTGGCGCGCAGTTCGCGGGCCACGGGGCCGAAGATGCGGGTCCCGCGCGGATTGCCGTCCGCGTCGATGATGACGATCGCGTTGCTGTCAAAGCGAAGATAGCTGCCGTCGTTCCGGTGGATGGCCGCCTTGGTGCGGACGACGACGGCTTTGACCACTTCGCCCTTTTTCACCGTGGCGTCAGTGGAGCTTTCCTTGATGTGGACGGTGACGATGTCACCGACGTGGGCGAAGGCCGTGTTCTGACCCATGCGTTGGATCAGCGCGGCCCGGCGGGCGCCGGTGTTGTCGGCGATGTCGAGAATGGAGCGCAGTTGAATCATGGCGTGCCTCCGGGTTTACAGCGTTCAGGGTTGGGGGTTCAGGCCGACGGGGCATCCGCCATGGCCGGGGCTTCGGCGGGGCTGGCGGCCGGAACCGGGGCGGGCGTGAGCTTGGTGGGGACGGTCTGGGCCACGTCCTGTTCCGATATGGCCTGGCCGATGCCGGTCTTGGCCGTCTCGACGACGCGCACCAACCGCCAGCGCTTCAGCCGGCTGAGCGGGCGGGTCTCCATGACCTCGACCTTGTCTCCAGCCTTGGCCTGGTTCTTTTCGTCATGCACGTGCACGACCGTCTGGCGGTTGACGACCTTTTGGTACTTCGCATGCGGAGTCCGGTAGGGAACCGTGACCTTGACGGACTTGTCGCCCATGCGGCTGGTGACGAAGCCGACGAAGGTCTTGCGCTTGTTGCGGGTGGGAGCGGACATGTGGAAAATCGGTTGAAAAGGATCAGACGGCCGCGGTCGGGGTCTTCTTGTTGGCGTGCAGAATGGTTTCGAGACGGGCCATGTCCTTGCGGTACGCATGCAGGAGGTGCGGCTTCTCGACCTGGCCGGTTTGCTTGCGCAGGCGGAGTTGCAGCAGTTGCTCGCGGGTTTCGCGCAACTTGGATTCCATTTCCGTCTGGGATAGCTCGCGAATCTCTTTCGTCGTCATGGAGGAGGCAGGGGGACGAGGTTGATGGATGGGTCGGCGGCTCAGACCGTCGCGTTTTCGCGGGCGATGAAGCGGCACCGGAACGGCAGCTTGGTGTCGGCGAGGCGGAACGCCTCCTTGGCCACCTTGACCGGGGTGCCCGCGAGTTCGAACAGCACGACGCCGGGCTTGATCTGGGCGACGTAATACTCGACCGGACCTTTGCCGTGCCCCATGCGGGTTTCGGCGGGCTTCTTGGTGATCGGCTTGTGCGGAAAGACGCGGATCCAGAGCTTGCCCTTGCGCTTGAGGTGACGGGAGATGGCCACGCGGGCGGCCTCGATCTGCGCGCCGGTCATGGAGCCGCGCGTCAGGGATTGCAGGCCGAATTCGCCGAAAGCAAGCGTGTTGCCGCGCTTGGCATTGCCGGCGTTGCTGCCTTTCTGCATCTTGCGGTATTTGGAGCGGGCGGGAGCGAGGGAAGCCATGGGATTTCAGATTTCTGATTTTGGATTCTTGATTTCGGACTGCGCGGTCGGGCAGATGATGGAAATCGAGAATCTAAAATCGTAATTCAAAAATATGGGTCAGTTAGTCTGGTCGGCCTCTTTCTTGCAGATCCAGCATTTGACGCCGATCTTGCCGTAAAGGGTGTGGGCCTCGGCGAAACCGTAGTCGATGTTCTCGCGAAGGGTGTGCAGCGGGACGCTGCCTTTGCGCTGCCACTCGCGGCGGGCGATCTCGGCGCCGCCCAGACGGCCGGAACATTGAATCCGGATCCCCGAGGCGCCGAGCGTCATGGCCATTTCGACGGCCTTTTTCATGGCGCGGCGGAAAGCGATGCGGCGCTCAAGCTGGAGGGCGATATTCTCCGCCACCAGTTGCGCCTCGATCTCGGGCTTCTTGATCTCCTGGATGTCGAGGAGGATTTCCTTGCCCGTGAGCTTGGCGAGTTCGTCCTTGATCTTCTCGATCTCCTGGCCCTTCCGCCCGATGACGATGCCCGGGCGGGCGGTGAAGATCTTTACGCGGACCCGGTTGGAAGCCCGCTCGATGAAGATGCGCGGCACCGAGGCCTGCTTGAGCTTCTCCATGAGCTTGGTGCGGATGATCTGGTCCTCGAGGAGCAGACCGGGGAAATCCTTCTTGTTTGCATACCAGCGCGACTGCCAGTTGTGGTTGACAGCGAGGCGGAAACCGACGGGATGTGTCTTCTGACCCATGGAGAGAGAGGTTGGCCGAGGCGGGCGGGTTTGGGCGGGGTTTAGTTCTGTTTCGCCTCGTCGGAGAGGACGATGCGGATGTGCGACAGTTTCTTGCGGCGCGGCATGGCGGTGCCACGGGGGCCGGCTTTGAACCGGCGGAGACTGGAGCCGTTTTCCACCAGGGCGCGGTGGACGGTCAACTGGTCAGCCGTGAGGTTGACCTTCGGATTGTTCTCCGCGTTGGCGATCGCGCTCTTCAACGTCTTGAGCAGGAGGCGGGCGGATTTGCGCGGGATCAGCGTCAGCAGGTCGACGGCGACGGTCACTTTGCGCCCCTGGATCTGGCGGGCGACTTCGCGCACTTTTTTCGGCGACATGCGCGTATTACGGGTAAGGGCTTGGACTTCCATGATGGTCTTGCGGTTGGGCGGTGGAACGAGCTCAGATCTCCTTGCGGGTCATGCCGCCATGGGCCTTGAAGATGCGGGTCGGGGAGAATTCGCCGAGTTTGTGACCGACCATGTTCTCGGTCACGTAGACGGCGACGAACGCCTTGCCGTTGTGGACGTTGAAGGTATGGCCGACGAAATCGGGCGTGATCGTCGAGCGGCGGGACCAGGTCTGGATGGGCTTGCGCGAGCTGGCTTTGGCGGCCTTCTCGATCTTGGCCATCAGACTGGGATCGACAAAGAAGCCTTTCTTGATTGAACGAGCCATGGTGGGAAGCGAAGGAGGGTTGGGGCGCGGAGCGCCGGAGGGGTTTTATTTCTTACCGCGGGGCGGACGGCCGTTTTTGCGGATCAGGATGAGGCTGTTGGAACGCTGGGTGCGCCGGCGGGTGGGGAAACCCTTGGCGAGCTGACCCCAGGGAGAAACGACCTGCTGCCGGCCGCCGCCACCTTTGGATTTGCCCTGGCCGCCACCGTTGGGATGGTCGACCGGATTCATCGCCATGCCGCGCACGCGTGGGCGACGGCCGAGCCAGCGATTGCGGCCGGCCTTGCCCAACGACTCATTGATGTGTTCGGCGTTGCCGACCTCGCCGATGGTGGCGCGGCATTTGGCGTTGACGAGCCGCGTTTCCCCCGAAGGCAGCTTGAGTTGCGCATTGCCGTTTTCCACGCCGATGAGTTCCAGGCCGGCGCCGGCCGCGCGGGCCATTTGGGCGCCGCGACCGGGAACCAGCTCGACCGCATGCACGCGGGTGGAGGGCGGAATCGTCTCGAGCGGGTAGGCGTCGCCCGGGCGGTACTCGTTGCTCTCGCATTTGGCGGCGCTGATGACCGTCGCGCCGACCTTCAATCCGTTCGGGGCCAGGATGTAGTTCTTGGTGCCGTCGGCGTAGACGATGAGGGCGATGAGCGCGGTGCGGTTGGGATCGTATTCGATCGCCGCCACCTTGGCGCGGGCATCGAGCTTGGCGCGCCTGAAGTCGATGATGCGGTAAAGCTGTTTGTGACCGCCGCCGCGGCGACGGGAGGTGAGGCGGCCGTAACAATTGCGGCCGCCGGTCTTGTGTTTGTGCTCGGTCAAGGCGCGCTCGGGGCGCTTGTCGACGATCTCCTCCGGGCGGTTCAGCTCGGTGTAGCGGAGGGACGGAGTGAGCGGGCGGAAAATCTTGAGTGACATGGCGGTGGTGGGTGGTCGGGAATCGGCCTGCAAGCAGGCTCCTACACGAGCTCGATCTTGTCGCCCTCCTTGAGGGTTACGATGGCCTTCTTGTAGTCCGAGCCACGGCCCGGCTGGCCCCCGCGGCTGCGCTTGTTCTTGCCGCGGATGTTCTGGACGTTCACGCGCGTGACCGTGACCTTGAAGGTCTGCTCGACCGCCTCGCGCACGGTGTACTTGGTGGCGTTCGGCGCGACCTCAAAGGTGTACTGGCTGTATTCGGCGGAGAGCTTGTTGGACTTCTCCGTCAGGCGCATGTGCTTGAGCACTTTTTCGGCGTTAATCATCAGTTGCCTCCGTTGGCCACGCTCGCGCGGGCGATGATCTTCTCGAGGGCCTTGGTCGACACCACGATCCGCCGGTATTGGCAGAGATCGAGCGTATTGAGCTTGATGGCCTCCTGCAGGGTGATGCGGTCCAGGTTGCGCGCCGCCCGGCGCGTTTCGGGCGCGAAGGGATCGTCGACGATGAGCACCTTGCCCTTGGGCGCGATGCGGGTGAGAATCTGGGAGATGACCTTGGTCTTGGGCGGGCTGACCACGAAGTTCTCGATGACGTCGATATCGCCGGCCACGGCGCGGTCGAACAGGGCGCGGCCGAACGCCAGCGCCTTCACCTTGGCATTGATCTTCTTGGTATAGTCGCGCGGCTTGGGGCCAAACACGACGCCGCCACCGGGCCAGAGCGGGGAACGGATCGAACCGGCGCGGGCGCGGCCGGTGCCTTTCTGCTGCCAGGGCTTCTTGCCGCCGCCGCGGACTTCGCCGCGTCGCTTGGTCGAATGCGTGCCGAGCCGCGCGTTGGCCTGGTGGGCCACGACGACCTCTTTCACGGCCTGCACCCCCTTGTTGCCCTCGAAGGCGGGGATGCTGAAATCAGCTTCACGGCTGGTGGCGCCGTCAGGACTATAGACTTTGAACTTCATGGCTGCGGAATCTCCAGTTCGTTATTTCGCGGCCTTGGGCTGGCCTTTGATGGCGGCGCGGACGATGACATCATCGCCATTCGCTCCGGGAATCGCGCCTTTCACCAGAAGAAGGTTTTTCTCCGGCAGCACCTTCACCACGCGCAGATTCTGCATCGTGCAGCGATCGGAGCCGAGGTGGCCGGGCATCGATTGGTTTTTCCACGAGCGCCCGGGCGTCTGGCGCATGCCGATCGAGCCGATGCGGCGGTGGAACATCGAACCATGGGCCGCGGGGCCGCCGTCCACGTGGTGTTTCTTGACGACGCCCTGGAAGCTTTTGCCCTTCGAGACACCGATGACGTCGACGAACTGGCCTTCCTGGAAGGCCGTGACCGTGACGACGTCACCCGCCTTGACCGCGGGCGGCTCGGCGAGGCGGACTTCGCTCAACGTCCGCGGGGCGGCAACCA
Organism: Opitutaceae bacterium; assembly: GCA_035648795.1. Taxonomy (GTDB): domain Bacteria; phylum Verrucomicrobiota; class Verrucomicrobiia; order Opitutales; family Opitutaceae; genus Fen-1467. The sequence continues at coordinate 7,182 of DASRKV010000309.1, read as the reverse complement.
GGCCGGCCTTCTTGGCGTGATTGAGCTCGGCCTTGCTGGTGTTCTTCAGCTTTTTCTTTGCGAAACCGAGCTGCACGGCATTGTAGCCGTCGCTGTCTACGGTCTTGACCTGCACAACGGGGCAGGGACCGGCTTCGACCACGGTGACGGGGATCAGGACGTTTTGCGCGTCGTAGATCTGCGTCATCCCGATCTTCTTGCCTAAAAGGGTGGCGATCATGGGCTAAGCGGTAGGTGGAGGGTTCCGTTTCGTAAGACCTACATTAGCATTGCCGGCGGTGAGCCCGCGGGCTGGCTGCTAACTGTCTGTCAGAAAAGTGTCCGTTAAACGTTGATGGTGATGTCGACGCCCGAGGGCAGGTTCAGTTTCTTGAGCTCATCGACCGTCTGGGCGGTCGGCTCGATGATATCGATGAGCCGTTTGTGGGTGCGCGTCTCAAACTGCTCCATGGATTTCTTGTCCACATGGGGAGAGCGGTTGACGGAGAGCTTCTGGATGTTGGTCGGCAGCGGGATCGGTCCGGAGACGCGGGCGCCGGAGCGCTTCGCCGTCTCGACGATTTCCGAAGCCGATTGGTCAATGACGCGGTAGTCAAAACCTTGGAGCTTGATGCGAATTCGTTGACCTTTCATACGGTGCAAAAAATCGGGGTTTAGGTGCGGGCCGGAGCCCGGGTGGAGGTCTCGACGATTTTCGTGAGGAGTTGCGCCGGGACCTGGTCAAAATGCGAGGGCTCCATCGAATACGAGGCGCGGCCCTTGGAAAGCGAACGGATGTCGGTGGCGTAGCCAAACATCGTCTCCAGCGGGACCAGGGCGGTGATGATGCAGGCGCCCTCGCGCTGTTCCATGCCGTGGATGTGGCCGCGACGACGGTTGATATCGCCCAGGAGGTCGCCCTGATATTCCTCCGGCACCGTCACCTCCACCTTCATGATCGGCTCCAAAAGCACCGGCCGGGCCTTCGCCATGGCATTCTTGAAGGCGAAGATCCCGGCCATCCGGAAGGCGAGCTCCGACGAGTCGACCTCGTGGAACGAACCGTCGATGATAAACGCCTTGAAATCGATGACGGGGAACCCGGCGACAACGCCATTGTTGGCCGCCTCGAGAATCCCTTCGGTGATGGGCTTGATGTATTCCTTCGGAACCACGCCGCCCACGATCTCATTGACGACCTCGATGCCTTTGCCCTTCACGTTCGGCTCGATCTTGACCACGGCGTGCCCGTACTGGCCCCGGCCGCCCGACTGGCGGATGAATTTGCCCTCGCCCTCGGCGCGCCCGGTGATGCTTTCGCGATAGGCGATCTGCGGTTTGCCGGCGTCGGCTTCAACCTTGAATTCGCGGAACATGCGGTCGCGAATGATTTCGAGGTGGAGTTCGCCCATCCCCGCGATGATGACCTGGCCCGTGTCGGTGTCAGTGTAGGTGCGGAAGGTCGGGTCCTCAGCGGACAGCCGTTGGAGGGCAACCCCCATTTTTTCCTGGTCGGCCTTTGATTTCGGCTCGATCGACATCGAGATGACCGGCTCCGGGAAGGTCGGGGGCTCCAGCCGGATGTCCGCCTCGTCGTCGCACAACGTATCCCCGGTGATGACATCCTTCACGCCGACCACGGCGCAGATATCGCCCGCGTAGGCGACGTCGATTTCTTCCTTGTCCATCGCGCGCATCAGCAGGAGGCGCGAAATACGTTCGTTGCGGCGGGTGCGGGGATTGTAGACCGACTGGCCGTGGCTCAATTTGCCCTGGTAGACCCGGGCAAACACGAGGCGGCCGACGAAAGGATCGCTCCACAGCTTGAACGCCAGCGCCACCGTTTTTCCACGGTCGTCGGCGATGGTGTGGGCTTCTTCCCCCTCGCTCGTCTGCCCCTTGGTCGGCGGGAGGTCGAGGGGGTTGGGCAGGTAATTGACGACACAGTCGAGCAGGCGCTGGACGCCCTTCTTCTTGAAAGCGGATCCGGGAATGACTCCCGCGAACTTGAGCGAGACCGTCGCCTTGCGGATGCCGATCATCAGCTCGTTCACGCTGATTTCGAGGCCTTCGAGGTATTTGTGGGCGATCTCGTCGTCGCAATCCGCCACGGCCTCGATCAACTTCTCGCGGTATTTCTTCGCGTCCGCCAGCATCCCGGCGGGGATCTCCCCGATCTTCGGGTTGAGCCCGAGCGGATCCGCCGGATCCTCCTCGAAGTAATAGGCGTTCATCTGCACGAGGTCGACGAGGCCCGAGAAATTCTCCTCCGCGCCGATCGGCAGGAACAGGGGATGCGCGTTGGCGCCCAGCTTCTTGCGCATCTCGTCGACGCAGGCGAAAAAGTTCGCGCCGACCCGGTCCATCTTGTTGACAAACGCGAGACGGGGAACGCGGTATTTGTTGGCCTGGCGCCAGACCGTCTCGGATTGCGGTTGCACCCGGCCGACCGCGCAGAAAACCGCGACCGCGCCGTCGAGCACCCGGAGCGAACGCTCGACTTCGGCGGTGAAGTCGACGTGTCCCGGCGTGTCAATGATGTTGATGCGGTGCTTGATCGGGGTAAACGGGCCGACGGAAGGAATCCACGCGCAGGAAATGGCCGCGGCCGTGATGGTAATGCCCCGCTCGCGTTCCTGTTCCATCCAGTCGGTGACGGTGGTGCCTTCGTGGACCTCGCCCATCTTGTGGACGGCGCCGGAGTAATAGAGAATGCGCTCGGTCGTGGTCGTCTTGCCGGCGTCGATGTGCGCGGCAATGCCAATGTTGCGGGTCCACTCCATGGGCGCGGGGCGCTGCGGAGAGTTGGCCGGCGACAGCTTGGCCTTGTCGGTGACGATCTGAAGGGTGACGGACATGCAGACGGAGGCTGGCTACCAGCGGAGGTGGGCGAAGGCGCGATTGGCCTGGGCCATCTTGTGGGTGTCTTCCTTCTTTTTGACGACAGACCCGGTGTTATTATAGGCGTCGACGATTTCCGCGGCGAGGGCTTCCGGCATCGGCATGCCCTTGCGGCCGCCGGCCGCCGTCACGATCCAGCGCAGGGCCAAGCTCTCCTGGCGTTCGTAGGAAATCTCCACCGGCACCTGATAGGTCGCGCCACCCACGCGGCGGCTCTTGACCTCGAGGCGCGGGCGGGCGTTTTCCAGCGCGCCAATCATCAGGTCCACCGGATCGCCTTTGCCCAGCTTCTCGCTTACCCGCTCAAACGCGCCGTAAACAATGCGTTGGGCCAGGCTCTTCTTGCCTCGCTCCATGATGACGTTGATCAGGTGCGCGACCAGCGGGCTGCTGTAACGGATATCCGGAATCGTCTCCCGCTTTACTGCTCTGTGACGGCGTGACATGGTTCGGTGCTCTCCTCGTAAAAGTTAGGCCTTCTTGACTTCCTTCGGGCGCTTGACGCCGTATTTGGAGCGGCTGCGGCGGCGTTTCTCGACGCCGGTCGCGTCGAGCGTGCCGCGCACAATATGATAACGCACGCCCGGCAGATCCTTTACCCGGCCTCCGCGGACGAGCACAATCGAGTGCTCCTGCAGATTGTGTCCCTCGTCGGGAATGTACGAAATCACTTCATAACCGTTCGTGAGGCGCACCTTGGCGACCTTGCGGATGGCGGAGTTGGGCTTCTTGGGCGTGCGCGTCATCACCTGGACACAGACGCCCCGACGGAACGGATTGCCCTGCAGCGCCGGCGCCTTCGATTTGGCGCGGATCCGGCGGCGGCCCTTCCTCACGAGCTGGTTGATGGTTGGCATATAGAGACTTGAAACGGGCGGGAGATTTAGAGTGAAAAGTCGCGAACGCTACCAGAGGGGTTACCTGCAGCAAGCGTTTTTGCGAAAAAAAACGGGTCGCGAAATTTGGGATTCGATCCCCAGACTCGCGGTCCGAAAAGCGTTCTTCAGCCGGAGCCGAAAACGCGCGGGCGTTGAGAGAGAAAAAGGATGGTCAGAAAAACATGTCCGGGTGGCGCAACGCAAGGCCAAAGTTTCGCGGCCCGACGGCGAGGGCTTATTGCATCCGCTGGAACCGTCGCAGCGGGGCCGGGAAGGATGTGGCCCGGGCGTCCCGCCCGTGATCTCCGGGCGCGGGATTCCGACTTCAGTCCCGGCCCGCGGGCGGGGCAGGGTGCAGGGGCGCGCTTCCCGCCGCAGGCAAAAAAAACGCCCGGCCGGTAAAGGCCGGGCGTAAAGCACCAGGAGCAAAGCTCAACTGGTGTTTTGGCGGGAGGGATCGGCAGCATCGTGGGGCGCGCTGGAAATGACAAGGTTTTTTTGGCGGAAATTTCCGGCGGGACGTTTCCTGGTTTTTGCCTTGGGCGCCGCGGCTCCCGGCGTTTTGCGCCGGTCCACGAGGCCGCCTCTGGACTGGCAAAAACTGCGAGGCGTCCGTTCAAGCCAATCCCGGCCGGTTTCCCTGTTGCCATTTATTCGGTATTGCCTCGCCGTAAACCTTCCTTCCATAACTTCACATGGCACAGACAATCGCCGTCATCGATTTTGGCTCCCAGTACACCCAGGTGATCGCGCGCCGGATCCGGGAGTGCCAAGTGTATTCGAAGATCTACCACTTTGCGATCCCGGCGGCGCAGCTCCGGCAGGATGGCGTGATTGGCATCATCCTCTCGGGCGGTCCCAGCAGCGTGTTCGCGCGGAACGCCCCGTTGCCTGATCGCGGCATTTTTGAGCTGGGCGTGCCGGTGCTCGGCATCTGCTACGGCATCCAGTTGTTCGGTCATCTGCTCGGCGGCACGACGGCCAAAAGCGACCATCGCGAGTACGGCCACGGCACCCTCACGATCAAACGTCCGGGCCGGCTCTTCGCCGGTCTTCCGCGCCACCTCCGCGTCTGGAATTCCCACGGCGACCGCGTCAGCCAACTGCCGCCCGGTTTCCAGGCGATCGGGGTCACGGAGAATTCGCCGTTCGCGGCCATCGAGGACCGGAAGCGCAATTTCTACGGCATCCAGTTTCATCCCGAGGTGTTTCACACCGAACGCGGCGTCGACGTCATCCGGAACTTCCTCGTCGGTGTCTGCGGCGCGCGCCAGGACTGGTCGATGAAGAACTTCATCGCGCAGACCGTGGCGGAAATCCGGGCGACGGTGGGGTCCGGCCGGGTCATCCTCGGCCTCAGCGGCGGCGTGGATTCGTCCGTGGCGGCGGCCCTCCTCCACCAGGCGATCGGCCGCCAGCTCACCTGCGTTTTTGTGGACAACGGCCTGTTGCGCGAGGGCGAGCGCGCCGCCGTGGTCGATCTGTACAAGAAACATTTTCACTTCGATGTGCGCGTGGCCGACGCCGCGAGCCTGTTTCTCCGCCGGCTGAAGGGAGTCACCGAGCCCGAGCAGAAGCGCAAGATCATCGGCCGGACGTTCATCGAGGTGTTTGAACGATCGCTGAAGTCGATCGGGCACGCGGATTTCCTGGGCCAGGGCACGCTCTATCCGGATGTCATCGAGAGCGTCGCCATCGGGAACAACCCCGCCGCGTTGATCAAGAGCCACCACAACGTCGGCGGTCTGCCGGCCCGCATGCGTCTCCGCCTGATCGAGCCGCTGCGCGAATTGTTCAAGGACGAGGTGCGCGTCGTGGGGGCGGAGCTCGGGTTGCCGCGCGAGGTGGTCTGGCGGCAGCCGTTCCCCGGTCCGGGCCTGGGGGTGCGCGTCGTCGGCGAAATCACGCCCGACCGGCTGGAGATCCTGCGCCGCGCGGATGCCATCCTGCACGAGGAAATGATGCAATCGGGCTGGTACTGGAAAGTCTGGCAGTCCTTCTGCGTGTTTTTGCCGGTGAAATCCGTCGGGGTGGTCGGCGACGAGCGCAACTATGCGTGGGTGATCGGGGTGCGGGTCGTCGAGAGCATGGATGCGATGACGGCGGACTGGACGCGCCTGCCCTACGAATTATTGCAGCGCATCTCCAGCCGCATCACGAACGAGGTGCGCGGGGTCAGCCGCGTGGTGCTGGACATCAGTTCCAAACCGCCGGCCACCATCGAATGGGAATAGGGATATCCCGTTGCCAATCCTGGCTCGTCAGCCAAGCTCGGTCTCCCCTTTCGTCCGCCATGAAGTTCCCTGCGACTCTGCTGCGAATCCTGCTCCTCGGCGGCTTTGCGCTGGGTGTGGCCCGGCCCGCGCCCGCCCCGACCGCCGACCTGATCATTGCCCAGGCCCGCGCCTACCTCGGCGGCGATGCGGCGCTCAGCGCGGTCAACTCCATTCATTTCAGTGGAGTCGTAGAGACCGACAAGGTGACGCCGGCTGGTCTCAAAACGGAGAAGGTCGGCATCGATATCATTCTGCAGAAGCCGTATCAGCAGCGGATCGTCGTCACGGGATCCGAATCGATCGAGACGACGGCGCTCGACGATTACACCGCCTGGCAGCGGACGCAGAAAGTGGGCGATCGTTATCGCTGGAAGCTCAGTGTGCTGGGCCCGGATCAGATCAAGTGGTTGCGGGCGAACACGTGGGAGGATTTGCATTTCTTCAAGGGCATCGAGGAGCGCGGAGGCACCGTGGAAGTCCTGGGCTCCGCCGCCGCCGACGGACATCCGGCGGTCAAACTGGCCTTTACGCATGACGCGGGCATTGTGTACACCCACTATTTCGATCCCGAAACCGGCAAACTCCTGTTGTCCGAGACGACCCACGGCGAGTCCATCAGGACGGAGACAGAAATCATGGTCAACGGGCTGCGCTTTCCGCAGAGGATCATCCAGACGGCGAAGGGCCTCGACGACAAAGGCCAGCCGGCGGAGGGAAAACTGGTCATGACCTTCGACAAGATCACGCTCAACGAGACGTTTCCCGAGAGCTATTTCGAGCTGCCATTGGTCAACCCGGTGGATCCGCCGCGGGCCGGGAATCCTCCGGGTCCTCCTCCGGCGGTGAATTCTCCGAATTCGCCGCCTGCTCCCGGCCCGGACCGAAAGTAATGCTGGGAAGTGATACCGGAAAGCGGAAACCGGAGACCGGAAAGAGGGTTCAGCCTTTGGGCGAGCGCGGGCGGGTTCCAGTAGCCGCGAGCTCCAGCGAGTGGTTCCCGTCCGGGCTGTCCGACCCCAAACCCCAGGCTGACCCCATCGGCTCGGCCTTGTTCGGCGATTTTCCGGACTGCTCTTAGCCGTATCTATGCAATGAACCTCGCCCTCGCTCGTAGACAAGAACGCCGTCAGGTGATCGGTGTAGGAGCC
>DASRKV010000308.1:0-13131 GCA_035648795.1 Opitutaceae bacterium | reverse complement strand
GAGAAGGAGGCGTTGGTGGCGCCGGCGACATTCGAGCTGTCCTTGCGCCACTGGAAGGTGGGCGCAGGCGTGCCGCTGGCGGCGGCGTTGAACGTGACGGCGCTGCCGACCGTCACGGTCTGGCCGGTGGGCTGGGTGGTGAAGACGGGAGCGCTGGCGGCGGGGTTGACCGTGAGGTTGGCGTTATTGCTGGTGGCGGAGCCGGCGGAATTGGAGGCGACGACCGAATACGTGCCGGCATCGCCGGCGGCCACGCTGGCGATCGAGAAAGAGGCGCTGGTGGCGCCGGCAATATTCGAGCTGTCCTTGCGCCACTGGAAGGTGGGCGCAGGCGTGCCGCTGGCGGCGGCGGTGAAGGTGACGGCGCTGCCGGCGGTCACGGTCTGACCGGTGGGCTGGGTGGTAAAGACGGGCGGTGCGTTGCTGGATCCGGTGACGGTGATGGTATAAGGATAGGGACCCAGGCTAAAGCCGGATCCATTCGCTGCTGAGAACACCTCGATGCTCAGGTTATAAGTGTTGGGCGTCGTGGGAGTGCCTTCGAGGTGAAGCGAGAAGACGTTGACCGTTCCCGAAGAGGTCAAACCAGAGAAGTCTAGACCGGGCGGGACAGTGCCGCTGATGCTCCACGAAACGGGCGGTGTCTGCGTGCCATTCACGGAAAAGAAAACACTGGCCGGCGTGCCGGCCGGCACAGAGAACCCGGTCGCCGAGCCGCTCGACACGACCAACGGTGTCGCACCGGCAAGAGAGTTTACCGCGCCAAGTGCGGCGGCGATCGCGGCCGCCGATTTGAGTACAATCCCGGTGGTCGGCGACAAGATCATCTCCTCGGCGGTCGCGGCGAACTGGAGCGCCGGGGCGCGTTGCAGCAGCGCGATGAGCACTCCGGCAGGGAGTTGAAATCGATAAAAACGACGGAGAAGAAGGAAGGAGAAGTTCATGGGACGAGAGAAAGGCGCAGGTTAAGCTTGATGGCAGGAATTCTGTTTTCAGAGCGGCCGACGTGGGCAGACAGCTACTTAATTGCAGCCGCAGCCGCTGCCGCCGACGGCACTGCCGCCCGCTGCCGTCTCGCGCGATGTGTACACGTGTTCGGCCATCGCGGTGGCGAGCGGATCACGGTCCGGGCGCATGGTGTAGTCGGCGAGGGTGCCGCGCTCCCAGGGCGCGACGCGGGCGAGGCGGGCGCTGGCGCAGCCCCCGAGCACAGCGAAGCTCAGCGCCAGCAGAAGCCAGGCCGGGAATTGGCGGAGCAGGGTGGTTTTCATGGTGAAAGAGAGGGCTCGGCGAGCAGCAAATCGATTTCCATGCGCAGCTCGTTTTCGGTGGATGACCCATGGAATCCGCGATGTCGGAAGCGCACGCGGCCGTCCCGGCCGACCAGATAACAGCTCGGCATGGCCGAGACAGAGACCTCGCGCACGAGGCGGTGCGCGGAGTCCCGCGCGGTCGCGAACGGCGGGCGCAGGTCTTTCAAGAAAGCGGTATAGGCGGCGGGATGCTCGTCCACGCTCACGGCGACGATGAGAAGCCCGCGCGGGGCATCGTCGGCGTACAGCCGGGCATAGGCGGGAAACGACGCCTTGCACGGGGCGCACCACGAGGCCCAGAAATCAACCAGCACCACCCGGCCATCGCTGGCAGGGAGAGGACCGCCCTCGAGACCCGCTGCCGCCAGGACCGGGAACAGATCGCCCACCCCGACCTCGGCATGGACGCAATTGACCAGGAACAGGACGGGCAGCAGCAGGACCGGCAGTCGCGGAATCGGTTTTCGCCCTGCGGTACGAGGGACTTGGCGCGACGCGATCCTCAGGCGAAGACCGAGGGCTTCACAGAATAGTTCAGGAAACCACATACTGGTAGAATCCTCGCGTTTGCGCCCGGGCGGTGTCGGTCAACAGCAGTCCTTCCGCCCCTGGGCAGGACTGGATGAATTCGAGGCCCTGCTTTACGCCCAACACGAAGGCAGTGGTGGACAGGACGCCGGCCTGAAGACAGGTGCCGGCGATGATGGTGGCCTGCGCACAGCCGTTGGCGACCGGCCAGCCCGTGTGCGGATCGATGATGTGCCCATAGCGACGGCCGCCGATTTTGAAGCACCGAAGATAGTCGCCCGACGAGGCGATCCCACGACTGCCATTGAGCGCCACGCTAGACCAGGTCCGCCCCGGCCTGGCGGGGTCCTCGAGTCCGATGTGCCACGCCGGCCGTCCGGGGGGCGCGCCCATCGCGCGCAGGTCGTGGCCGAAATCCACCAACACATCGACGACGCCGTAGTTGCCGGCCATCTGCGCGACGATGTCGACGGCGTATTCCTTCCCAAAGCCACCGAAGTCGAGAGCCATGCCCGGTTCGGGCAGAAAGATCCTGCCGGGTTCCCGCCGCACTTTGGGCCAGCCGACGAGGCTCCGAGCCGTGGCGATTCGTTCGGCGGCTGGGACGACAGGATGGTCCGCCTTCCAATTCCAGAGCTCGATCAACGGCAGCGCGGTCGGGTCGAGCACGCCGCGGGTCATGACATACAGCGTGTCGCAAAGGTCGAGCAGTCGGTTCATGTCCTCGTCCACGTCCACCCAGGCGCGACCAGCCGCCGCCGTGATGCGACTCACCAGACTGTCGGGTCGGAAGCGCGAATACTTCGCTTCAAAGGCCTGGACCCAAGTCACTGCGGCATCCGCGAACGCCGTTGCCTGGGTCTCGCCTTCCGGCGCCACATACTGGATCTCGCACACCGTGCCGAGGGCATGGAAAGTCAGCCTGCGTAACGGCGCCGTCATCGCGGCGACGACACCGGCGGCTTTCGGGACGAACTGGGTGGAAGCGAGCGAAGTCATGGCAGAAACCTTGGTTGGTTGGCGGGAGTCACCACGACAGTTGCATGCCGGCGGTCACGATGGTCGCCCGGGGATACGCGCTCTGCGGCGTGACGCCATCGCGGCCGCGCATGACGTATTGCTCGAGCGCGAGATCCAAGCGGAGGTGGGCCGCGACCTGCCAGACTGCCTTCAGGCCGACCGTGGAGGTCCGCAGGGAAGACACGCGGTAGTCGGAGGAATAGAAGGGCCCCTGCGAACGCGGCGGTCCGAACGCGGGCACGATCGAAGTCTGATCGAGCTGGTAATGATAAAAATCGGCCGCGCTCTGCTCATACAGGCGCAATTCCGGCTGGAGAATGAATTTCGCGCCGAGGCGTTGCAGCCAGGTGAGCTCGAACGTGTGGGCGTTCGTGCCAAATGTGTCGTGATAGAAGCGGTAGCTGCTTTCCAGCGCGCCGTGCAGATCGGCGAACGCACGATTCAACGCCACCCGGAGCGTCCATTTGTCGCGCCAGTCCGGCCGGTTCTCCCCATAGGTGATGGGCAGGAAGACTCCGGGAGCAACCTCCACGCTCTTCTGCACCAGTTTGTACGGATCGCTCAGGTAACCGGTCGCCCGACCCCAGCCAAAGTCGCCGGCGACCATGGTGTTGGCATCGAGCAGTTGGGTAAAACCGGTGATGAAGTCGAAGGTGCGTTTCTTCGTCCAGGCCGGCTGGTAGAACACTTTCACGTCGTCATCGGTCCCGGCCACTCCGAGGCGCAGCGTGGTGTTCTTCTGGTTGAAAGCGGTGAGAGCGTTGAGTGACCAGCCGGTCGATACATAGTCGCTCTCGCGGCTGTTGGCCACGCCAAGGACGAGGGTGGCCGGTGAAATATCGCCGGCGAGCTCGGCACTCCACGCCTTGCGCCGGTCGTGCATCTCGGTGAGAACCACCTGATCGCTGCCGGCGGGAGCGGGCTGGCCGTTGGGGGTGGCGCCGGCGATGGCGTCGATCACGCCCGTCACCTTCACATGCAGGTCGGGAGTGAGATCCTGTTCGAGCAGCGCGCTCTGGGTCTGCACGGCGATTCGTCCGCCCGCCTCCCGATAATCCTCGTATTTGTAGCTGGCAACGGTTCCGGCGCGGACCAGGCGCGGATTCGCCAGCAGCAGCCAGCCGGTCAATCCGGCGCCAACGCAACGCAACTTCAGACGGAGAAGGGGAGTCATACCGGGAGGAGGGCGGGTGGATTCATCGCCGCTCTGCGGACGGCAGCGAAGTTGAGGTGCGCGAGCGTCCGGTTTCTTCCTGATCAATTACACGGACGGGAAATCCATTCATGGGTGGCAGCGGGAGGCGGGCGAGTTTCCTGGAAACCATTCGCCGGAAGAACGCCCGGCGAAAGTGCGTTTTAGTAACAAGAACGTTACGTCCACCGGATCCGCCGTCTCGGTCGTAACAACGCCGCACCGGGCAGTCCGCCGAACGGCGTGCGCCAATCACCCTGATGGCATGGATCCCGCGAAGATTTGTCCGCCCGCCTTCCGACGCGGGCGCGGCTCGCCGGCGGCGATTGGTCTCCCCATGCGGCGCCCAACGCCGCCGCCGGCAACACCGGCGCGTGGCGGCGAGCAGAATGAGCGCGCAACAGAATCACCCGCCTGGCGCACCACCACAACGTCGCTGGTCCGAGCTCCCTCCGTCGCGGAACGCGCCCGCCGATGACGGATCGAAGCGGACGAATACGCCGCTGGCGGCTGCGCCGGCGCCAGGACGCGTGCCGCCGACGCACAACCGATCGCCGGCCCCAGGCACGCCCGCCCCGGCGGGCGAGAATCTCGTCGGCGACCTCCCCGCGAAAGGGCGGAAAACCTCAGATGGTCGTCAGCTCTTTCTCCTTCGCGGCGAGATGAGCGTCCATGTCCTTGATGAACCGGTCGGTGATGGTCTGGATCTCTTTCTCGACGCGCTTCGCATCATCCTCGGACAACTTGCCTTCCTTTTGCTGCTTTTTCGCGACCTCCATCGAATCGCGGCGGGCGCTGCGGAGGGATACGTGACCCTCCTCGGCGAGTCGGTGGGCGATCTTGACGAACTCCTGCCGCCGCTCGCGGCTCAGCTCCGGCAGGGGCATGCGGATCACGCCGCCATCTATGATCGGATTAATGCCGAGATTGGCGGTTTGCAGCGCTTTTTCGACGCTGCGGATGATCGACTTGTCCCACGGAGTGATCTGAATGAGGCGCGGGTCGGGGGTGGTGATGGCCGCGCAGTCCCGCAGGCGCATGGTGGTGCCGTAAGCTTCCACCATGACGCCCTCCACCATGGACGGCGAAGCCTTGCCCGTGTGGATGGTGCCAAATTCGTGGAGGGTGTGATCGAGGGCCTTCTTCATCTGGCCCTGCAAGTCGGTAAGTATCGGATGGTTCATGGGATTTTCGAGTACTGAGGGTTGAGATTCGAATGGCGGGCGATGGAGGCCTCGAATGCCCCGGTGACCGGTCCTGGCGCCGGGCGGCCTAGCTCCGGACGAGCGTGCCGACCTTTTCGCCCAGCGCCGCCCGCTTGATGATATGCGGCTCGGCCAGGTTGAAAACGAGGATCGGCACGTCGTTGTCGAGGCAGAGGGAGAAAGCCGTCGAGTCCATCACATTGAGGCGCTGGCGGAGCGCGTCGATGAACGTGATCTGATCGTATCTCACCGCGTCCGGATGCTTCTTGGGATCCCGGTCGTAGATACCGTCGACCTTGGTCGCCTTCATGATGATATCGGCATGCATTTCGCTGGCGCGCAGCGCCGCGGTCGTGTCGGTGGAAAAATACGGGTTGCCAGTGCCGGCGACGAAGATCACCACGCGGCCCTTTTCCAGATGGCGGATGGCACGGCGGAGGATGAACGGCTCGGCGATCTCGTTCATCGGGATGGCACTTTGCACCCGCACGTTCACCCCCATCTTCTCGAGGCAATCCATCAGGGCGAGGCCGTTGATCACGGTGGCCAGCATGCCCATGTAGTCTCCCGTGGTGCGGTCGACCCCCCGCTGCGCGCCCGGCAGACCCCGGAAGATATTGCCGCCGCCGATGACCAGGCCGATTTGCACGCCCAGTTCGTGCAGCTCCTTCACCTGGAAGCACACTTTCTCCAGGATGTCCGGGTCGATGGGATCGCCCGACTTGCCTCCCCGGAGCACCTCGCCGCTCAACTTGAGCACCACGCGCTTGTATTTGACGGGCGGCTGTCCGGCTGGCTGGTCCTGCATGACGCAGGATGTAACGGCCCGCTGGATTCTGCGTCAATGGCGGAAACGAACCCGCCCGGTTGCCGCCCGCAAGGTTTTCGTCGATCGTTCACGCAGTTCGAATTTCTCCCTGCTGCCGCGCCGCCCGCTGCGCCCGACCCGGCCGGTGCGACGCCGCCCAACGTCGGCCCAGTCCCCAGAAAACATCCTCGACCCCGGTGCGTCAACGGCGTTTGTTGATCGGACGGTCCACCCGAACCCCACCCATGAAAAAGGAACTTACGATTGCTGCCGCGATTGCGATGGTTACCATGAGCAACTTGACCTCCGCCTCCGATCTCGAAACCGCTGTCTACGGAAAACTCGACGACGGCCGTGAAGTGAAGATCTTCACGCTGACCAACGCGGGCGGCGTGACCGCCAAGGTCACCGAATACGGCGCGATCCTGGTGGGCATCGAAGTGCCTGACCGCCAGGGCAAAAACGCCGATGTCACCCTCGGCTACGATACGTTCGCCGGCTGGTTGAGCAGCACGAACTTCTTCGGCTCGACCGTGGGCCGCTTCGGCAATCGCATTGCGCACGGGAAATTCACCCTCGACGGCAAGGAGTATGCCCTGGCCACGAACAACGCGCCCGGCGGAATCCCTTGCCACTTGCACGGCGGGGTCAGGGGCTTCGACAAGGTCCTCTGGCACGGTGAACCGGTCCACAAGGCCGGGGCGCGGGGCGTTGCCCTGACGTATGCCAGCAAGGACGGCGAAGAGGGCTATCCCGGCACCCTGCAGGCAAAGGTGACCTATTGGCTGACGGACGCCAATGAGCTCGTGTGGGAGGCGGAAGCCACCACCGACCAGCCCACGATCATCAATTTGGCCAACCACACCTATTGGAATCTCAGCGGCGATCCCACGAAGCCGATCACCGGCCACGTGCTGATGCTGGCAGCCGATTCCTATCTCCCGACCGACAAGGGCCTGATTCCCACGGGTCAGGTGGCTGCGGTCGCCGGCACGCCGATGGATTTCCGTACCCCCACGGCCGTCGGAGCGCGCGTGAACGCCGATTTCGAGGCGCTCAAGTTTGCCGGCGGCTACGATCATTGCTGGGTGCTGCGCGAAGGCCGGGGCGTCCGCCTCGCCGCCGTCGTCAAGGAACCCACCAGTGGACGGGTCATGGAAATCCTGACCGACCAGCCGGGAATCCAGTTCTACTCCGGTAACTTTCTTGATGGCACGGTTGCCGGAAAGAAAGGGGTCAAGTATCAGTTGCGCTCCGGGCTGTGTCTTGAGACGGAGGGTTTCCCGGACGCGCCCAACCATCCTGAGTTCCCGAGCGCCGTCTTGCGGCCGGGTCAGACGTATCACCACACGATGACCGTCCGGTTCAAGAACTGACCGCCGTTCGCGGTGGCCGGATTGCGGGGGAAGGCGGACGTTTTCCACGCGGATGATCACTTTTTTCGCATGACCACTCAGCCTTACAAGCTCCCGGAGGAGAAACTGCGCGAAAAGCTTGAAGCGTTTCCGCCGGAATTCCGCGAGCACGTCTGGACGTATCGTCGCGCGCCGGCCTCCGAGGGTCTGGAGGCGATCGCCCGCGGTTTGCTCGCCTATCACGCCGGCGCGGCGTTCCAGACGAAGTATGCGGAGAAAAAAGACGATCTGCGGCTGGTCGAGGATCTCGGTTTCGATTCGCTCGCATTGGTGGACCTTTCCTTCCAGGCCGAGGAATTCGTCGGGATTGTGATCCAGATGGAGGATCTGCCGAAAATCAAGACGTTGCGCGACCTGCTCGGTCTCCTCCGTTCGAAGGCGTTTCCCAACCCGGCCTTCGCCGGTTGATGCGGCGGGCAGTCATGGGCCAGCGTCGACGAGTGGCAATCACCGGGCTCGGTTTCATCACCAGCATCGGCAATGACCGGGCGGCGGTGACGGCCAGTTTGCGCGAGCTGCGTCATGGCATCGCGCGGTGCGATCTGGGCGGACCGGACCGGCCGCTGGCGGTGAAAGTAGCGGGAACGATCAAGGGATTTGACGTCGATTCGTTCTATTGGAGCAAGTGGAGCTGGCCGCCGGAGTACGCCTTCGCGCCGAACACCCTGCGGTCGCTCGCGCCGCACGGTCTCTATGCATTGTGCGCGGCCCAACAGGCGGTGGCCGATGCCCGGCTGACTCCCGAACTGTTGCGCGACGAAGCGACGGCATTGTTCACCAGTTCCGCCGGCTCGGCGTTCATGCTGTACGGCCACCTAACCGGCATGCACCACCACCCGGCCATGCGCGCCTCCCCGCTCGGCGTCGTCAGCGCGATCAGCGGCACCCTCAACTTCAATCTGGGAACCTTCTTCCAGATTCGCGGCGGAATCTGCGGCTTTGTTTCGGCGTGTGCCTCGTCGAGCCACGCGCTGGGCTACGCCTATGACGAGGTCTCGCTCGGACGCTACGAGCGCGTGATGGTCGTGGGAGCGGAGGACCTCAACGCGGACTGCGTCGTGCCCTTTATGAGCATGAACGCGCTGTCGGCCTGCGCGGACCCCGACCGGGCGTCGCGGCCCTTCGACCAGGGACGGGACGGGTTTGTGGCCAGCGGCGGGGCGACGGCCCTGATCGTGGAATCGGCCGATGCCGCGTCGGCGCGCGGAGCGGTTCCGTATGCCGAATTTCTCGGCTGGGGCCAGTCTTCCGACGGATTCAACGTCGCCATGCCGCACCCCGACGGCGAGGGGCTGGCTCGCGCCATCCGGCGGGCGTTGCAGGCCGCGGAACTCGGTCCCGGCGACATCGGCTACGTCAACGCCCACGCCACGTCGACCCCGCAGGGAGACCGGGCGGAAGCGATGGCGCTGCAGGAGGTGTTCACCCGGGCCGGCGCGCGACCGGCGGTGAGCAGCACCAAGGGGCTCACGGGTCATCCGCTCTCCATGGCGGGAGCGATGGAGGCCGGATTTTGCGCACTCGCCCTGCGCGACGGCTTCGTTCCGGGAAACATCAATCTCGAAGAACCGGATCCTGCCTGTGCGGGGCTTGATTTGCCGCGCGTAACGTCGTCGCAGCCACCCGGAATCGTCCTCAGCAACAGCAGCGGATTCGGCGGCAGCAACGTTGTGCTGGTGCTGGGATCGTGGAAGTAATCGGGCGGAGGACTGGGTTCGTCGTCGCTTCGGGCGGTTAGAATCCAACGCTGAACCCCAGAGGGACAGTTCGGTGGGCGGCGGCAGGCGGTATACGTCTCGACGCGGGCGATCAAGGAAATATTTCCAACCTTCGCCGCATAAGGAAGATGCGCCTTACGCTCGCGGCGATGGCCCACCGACCGAGGGATGCGCCCTTTTCCGAGGAGTGTTTATTTAAGGTATTGATCAACGGTTTTAATCGCACTAATCTTACAACAGTTCCCCCTTTAGAGACTACCCCAGTTCATTCGCCAGAGAGCAACGACAGATTAGCCGCGTTGCCATGAAAACGAAACTTCGTTCATGCGTTTTGGTTTGTCTACTGTCAGTCGTGAATGGTGTGGCGGCGCCGGGAGGACCGAGGATCAAGGGCTTTTGTGCCGGCATGCCGAAGAACGACGCCTGGAAGCGATTTCAGGATATCGTAGACCTTTTGAACGCGCGCAAGAGCCCGGACGCCAGCCTGACCTGGATGGCGGCCCAGGGCCAATGCCCGGGTGGTGGACCGTGCAATCGGGTGTATATTTTCAGGTCAGCCTACAAATCCTACGTCCCCGGTCCGGGCAACGAACGCGACGCGCGAGGCCAATTTGTCTTCAACCAGGCTGACGAGGTGACGGAGATCGAGCTCGAATCCGAGTGTGTAACCGTCTTGTTTAATTTGCCGGAAGTGCAATTACGGCAATTTGCGGACCAATTTGAAGAAGCTTATGGCCTGAACAAGAGCCAGCGCGTGGAAGACACCAATTATCGAATTTCCTGGAACAGCCCGGAGGGAATCAGTGTGACGATCGGTTCGCAGAACGGGCTCATCAACTATTTCCGATTGAGGTTTGTGGCGACCAAGGAACGGATTCGTTCCCAGCTAAACTAGGTGGAGGGGAAAGCCTGACCGCGAGATAGGGAAAGTCTGCCGGTGAAGGATTGAGCGCCCCCCGGCTTGACGAACGGCCGGAGGATCTGGCCTAGTGTCGGGGAGCAAGGTCTCCCTCACGCGGTCAAACCGAAACCAAGAGGTTTGACTGGAAACGCGAAATCCGAATATCGAAGCACGAAACAAGCCCGAATGCCCAAAGATCAAAACAGCAATCCACTGAGCTGTCAGGGACTCCGGGTGTGGAGCCTGCTGCCCGTCCGCGTTCGAATCTGTTTCGGATTTTGACATTCGTGTTTCGGATTTTCCAATCTTGCGCCCGCTTCGGAGGGCATCGTCCGTAAGGCACCAATGGATTCCACCTCGGTCCAACTTCACGTCCGACTGCTGACTCCGACGGCAACCCTGCCGGTGCGCGCCACCGCGAACGCCAGTTGCTTCGATGTCTGCGCCGACATGGACGGAGTGATCCCGCCCGGCGATCGCCTGCTGGTGAAAACCGGCCTGGCGGTGGCGGTCCCACCCGGATTCGAAGTGCAGGTACGCAGCCGGAGCGGGCTGGCGCTGAAAAAAGGCGTCGCGGTGTTGAACTCTCCCGGGACGGTCGATGCTGATTACCGCGGGGAAGTGGGCGTGATACTTATGAACCACGGCCATGAATCGTTTGCCTTCGCGCGCGGTGATCGGATCGCCCAGCTCGGGGTCTACCGGGTCGAAATGTGTCCGGCGGTCGCCGTCAAGGTGTTGGAGGAAACGGCACGCGGCGCGGGCGGATTCGGCCACACGGGAATCTGACCGGGCGCGACCGGCACGGGCCCGGCGAGGTGTCTGGCGCACAGGTCCGGATCATTCCGCGGTTTCTGTCATGAGCAGCGGCGCGGCGCGGGTCGTCGCGTTTTCCGCTTGAAAGGCCCGCAGGGCGAGCACGAGCGCCAGCAAAAGCAGCCCGGCCCCGATCGGATTCGCCCGTTTCCAGGCAAACGTCCGCCGGCGCTCCGGCGGAAGTGATTCCGGCAGGACGAACGTCCCGTAGAGCCAGTTGACCACCAGGCAGCCGGCCGAAGCGAAGAACGGCAGCCGCAGATGGATGTGCCCCAGCAGGCCGCCGATGGCCGGTCCGATGATAAAGCCGAGTCCGAAGGCTGCGCCGACGAGACCGAAACTCTGGGCGCGTTTTTCGGGCGGCGTGACATCAGCGATGTAGGCGTTCGCCGTGGCGAGGGTGCCGGCGGTGAGGCCGGCGATCATCCGGCCGGCAAACAGCCATCCGAGATCCGGCGCGAGTCCCATCACGAGGTTGTCGATCGCGGAGCCGGCGAGCGCGATGAGAATAACCTTTCTCCGGCCGAAGCGGTCGGACAAGGCGCCGAGGATCGGCGAGCCGACGAACTGCATCAACGCGAATACCATGATCAGCCAGCCGTACGCGTGCGACCCTTCCGACACGCGGCCGCCTTCAAACTGCGTTACGAGCCCCGGCAGAACGGGAATGATGATGCCAAAACCGAGGACGAGCAGCACCAGCGTGACGAAGATGAAGCCGAGCGCGGGAGGGCGCGGGGATGATTCTTGCATGCGGCTCATGCGTTGTCCGATGGGTTGCGACCGTCGTCCGGCGGCGTGGCAGCCCCCCGCGTTCCGCCGAGGCGTGCATCAGCAAGGAGCCACACCCGGCAACGATGCACACCTGCGCGCACCCTCAAATCGCCGGGGCGGTTTTGCGCCTGGACTCCGGCCCGCGGCCGTAGGTTGATGGAACGATCGAGGCGGCGCCCCGAGGGCGACTCATTCCAACTGCTTCTTGAAGTCGGCGAATTGCGTCTTCAGCTCGGCAAGTTCGCGGCGCAACTCTTCGACTTCCTGGGTCATAAGCGCGACGCGGTCGTCGTCCGGCGGGCCAGGCGCGGTCGCCGCCCGCCCTTCCGGCGCGGCTTCCCGCAATGCGGCGCCGGGAGGCCCGCTGAGCAGGTGAGCATAGCGCGATTCCTTGAATCCCGGCTGCCGCGGCAACCGGGCGACGAGCGGCTGGGGCGACCGCGTCGCCAGGTTTTGCAGCGTCGATTCAACCTCGTCGAGACCGGCAAATTCGTGCAGGCGGCCGGAACGGCCGCGGATTTCGCCCGTCGTCTGCGGACCCCGGAGCATCAGGACGCAAAGCGCGGCGGTCTCCGCCGGTGAAAGCCCGAGCAGGTCGGCAAATCGCTGCCCGTATTTGACGACCCGGCTCGTGGCGCCTTCGAAGACGAAAACCAGCTTCTTGTTCCGCAGGTCTTCCAGCGCACGGAGCACGCTCGGCTCGCCATAGTCGACGATCGGGTCGCGATTGGACGACTGGTTGCAGGCGTTGACCAGCGCGTTCAGCGAAAGCGGGTAGTAATCCGGCGTGGTGATCGCCTTCTCGACGAGCGCGCCGAGGACGCGCACTTCCGTGGGATCGAGCAGCACCTGGTCGTCGGCGGGATTCACGAGCGGGCCTCGCCCCCGATGGCTTGTTGTTTGCGGTACACCAGTCCCTGGAAAATGGCGATGAGGCTGTGGGCGTCGTCCGTGACGTTCACGGTGTAACTGGCCAGTTTCGGATTGAGCGCCACTTCCTGCGCCTCGGCCGTCAGCGTCCCCGCAGTCGCCGATTTTATGTAGGTGATACCGACGTTGATGCCGACGGCGACGGTGCCATGGGAGTTCGACGCCACCGCGAACGCATAATCCGCGAGCGTGAAGATCGCCCCGCCCTGGACGATGCCCACGGCGTTAAGATGCCAGGGCTGGACCTTCAGGCGCGTCACGGCATGGCCGGGTGCCAGCGAAACCAGTTCGATGCCGCAATGCTTCACGAACTCATCGCGTTGCAGGAATTCCTTCAGGGAGTTCATTGGACTATTGGCCTTTTCCGCGGGCGGGCGTCTGGCCGGCCGGGGTCTTCGCGCCGTCCTGGACCAGCCGGCAGACCTCGCTCCCGGCAAGCAGGAAAGCGCCAACTCCGTAGATCTCGGTGGCGGATTCGTCGAATTTCTTTGGATCCGCGCCGATGGGCTGC
>DASRKV010000307.1:0-20499 GCA_035648795.1 Opitutaceae bacterium | reverse complement strand
CGCCGACGCGTTGCGACAGGCGCAGGGCGACCCGGCGTTGGGCACGTGGTTCGCGGGCGAGCAGGCGTTTGATGCCGCGGTGGCGGCGAAGATGCGGGCGCTGGCCCCGCCGGCGGGCCTGCGCGAGGCGATCCTCACCGGTGCCCGCCTGAGCAGAACGGTGCCCCGAGAGCGCCGGCGCGCGGCGGTATGGATGGCGCTGGCCGCATCCGTCGCGGTGTTGCTCGCCCTGACGACGTATTGGCTCCGCCACTTCCCGACAGGGCCGACGGACCTCGATCGGATGGCGGCTTTCGCGCTGGTGGAGCCGGGATCGGCCCATACCGGACCGCATGCCGACCACCTGGGCGCGTTTGGCGCCTGGCTGCAGAATCCCGGGAACCGGGTTTCGGCCGGGCCGCCGGCGGATCTGGCGCAATTGAGGGCGCAGGGCTGCCGGGTCGTGAAGATCGCCGGGCACGACGTGTTCGAAATCTGTTTTCAGCGCGAGGGCGACTGGTATCACCTGTACCTGGCGCGGCGCGACGATTTCAGTCCGGACAACGCCGCCGCCGGCCCGATCTTCCGCGAGGCGGATCGACGCTCGGTGGTGGCGTGGGCCGACCGGCGGCTGGCCTATGTCCTGATGAGCGCGGCCGGAGCGGAGGCTTTGCGCAGGATTCTGTGAGACCAGGCGGAGTCTCCGCCGAGCGATCTCGGGGTCGTTTGGTGGTGCGGCCGGGGCGTGATGATTGAATTGCCGGAGCGCTTGCTCGCGATTACAGAGCGATGATCGCCGGCAAGCAGGCTCCTCCACGGGTTCACGGAACGATTTCGCGTTACCGGAAGCGCCGTGGTTCTGTCGCACGATGGGAGTTTTGCGATGGCCGCGGAACGACTGCGCGATGGACACGGCCGGCGACGGCGTTACGCTGGAACCCGTGAGTCACCGTATCCGATGTTTGATTACGGCCGGACCGACGCGCGAGCATCTGGATCCGGTGCGGTTCCTGACCAACGGCTCCAGCGGCAAGATGGGTTACGCCCTGGCGGAAGGCGCCGTCGCGCGCGGCTGGAAGGTGGATCTCGTCAGCGGTCCCGTGGCGCTGCCCCCGCCGGCGGGCGCGACCATGCATGACGTCGTGTCCGCTGACGAGATGTTCCGGGCGTGCGCGCCGTTGTTTGAGCGGTGCGATCTGTTCATCGCCGTGGCGGCGGTCGCCGATTACCGCCCGCAGGCGATCACTCCCGAAAAGCTCAAGAAGACCGGCCAGCCGCTGCTGCTCGAGCTGGTGCCGACCGTTGACATCCTGAAAACGTTGACGAGCCGGAAGCGTCCCGGGCAGGTGGCGGTGGGTTTTGCGGCAGAGACGCGGGACATCGAGAATCACGCCCGCCGCAAGTTGGAGGAGAAGAATCTCGATTGGATCGTCGCGAACGAGGTGGGCCGGCCAGGCCTCGGCATGAACGCGGATCGCAATGCCGTATTGCTGCTCGGCCAGCGCGGCGAGCGGTTCGCATTTGGTCCCGCGCCGAAACCCGCAGTGGCCGAATTCATCCTCGAACATCTGGCGCCAGCAGTTTGTCGGAATCTGCGTCCTCCAAACGGCTAAAGCGGCAAATCGCACGCTCGCCAGGGCGCGTTCGTGCAAATGGCGGCGGTCCTCACCCGGCGATGCGCCCTGCTTCGCGCCCGTGCCGGTGGCGCCGGGCGGTGCTTCTCGAACGCCAAGAACTACTTTCGCCATTCGGAGCTTGCGGGAAGGCGAATCTCTGAACCCTGCGACTGTTGTCGGGTCTATCCCGAGGCAGACTTCCTGCCGCCCCCAAACCAGAGAAGCAGCCCGAATGTCTATCCTCCCGACCCGCAAACCCGGCATTGCTCACGCATCCTTGTCGCTGGCCGCATGAACCGCATCAAACATCACGCCCCTTGGTTTCTCCGTCTCGCGGCAATATTTCTCGCCGCGGCTGGCGGCGCCTATGCGTCGGAGCGATGGGAGACGCTGCAGGCGATCAACTGGGTGGAGAACCCGCGGAATAGCCCCCAGGCCGGGCCTTTTGGAGAACTGGGGCCCTATCAATTCCGGCTGTCCACTTGGCGCAGTTACACGAAGCGGCCGTTCGCGATGGCATTGGAGCGACGCTATTCGGACGAAGTGGCGGTCAGCCACTACGAATGGATCAAGCGGGGTCTGCAGAGTGCGGGCATCGAGCCGACTCCCTACAACATCGCGCTGGCCTGGAATGCGGGGCTCGACCAGGTCGTGAAGGACCGGGTGCCGGCCTCGGCCTACGCCTACGCCTCCCAAGTCAATAATCTGGTGGCGATGTTGAAAGGCCGGACCGCGGCGGCAGGAGTGGCTGTAACGGCTCCATCGCTGCCGCAGAGCGGCGCCATCGCCCAAGGGTCGACGGCGATCAAGAGCCCCAGCCCGTAGCAGGCGCGAAGCCAAAGCAGGAAGCAGCGAGGGCCGCAGATCGCCGATGTCATCTATTAAATGACAAAGGTTGCGAAGCAGTTCCACGGGAGCTTTGTCATTGACCAGAAGCGGAGGCGTGCGGAAAGGGCATCGGTGCGGTCGGGTATCTCAAGGTGGACCACTCGCTGGCGCTCGCGGTTACGGAAAGGTCAAGCGGGGGCTCGCGGCTACAAGGACCGGCGGCAGCGCTCGAGGCCCCGAGGATCAGCGGCAGCGCTCGAGGCTACGAGAACCGTGGGATGACCGCCGCGCTATTCGAGAAACGTCGCCTGTTTTGGCAACAGGGCCTGGCGTTCGGCTTCCTCGGCTTCGGGGGTCGGGTTGAGATGCCGTGGCGGGCGGGCGACACGCTGGGCCACCGCTGCTTCGCGGTCCGCCACAATCCGGTCGCAGATGCTCTGAATTTGCAGCCGCAGCCAATTGCACGTCTCGCTGGGGTCGCGGTAATCGGCGCGGCCGTAATGATCGATGCGATCGGTGTGTTGCAGGCGGTCGTTCTGGGCGAACTCGTCCGGCCGGTCAGGATTGTAGACGCCGTAGCCTTTGCCCCCGCGCTCCTTCACGACGGAGAAACTCGGGATGTCGCTCGGGCCGTCGGCGATATAGATCATGTTCTGGAACGGAATGCGGCGGTCTTCCAGCGAGATCTTGGCGTTCACGTCGAGCGCCGGGTTCTTGTTCGTTCCCTTGTTGATCTCAAAGATCGCCCGCGTCTTCGTCGTGTTGTCGATCATCATGCCGATCTGGGCGATCTCGGCCGCCGCCCCCAGGTCGAATTCCTTCTGCTGCAGGAAGCCGGGCTGAAAAGGATTTTCGATGAACTCGCAGCCCCAGATCGCCTCCACGTGGGGTGCGATCGCGCTGCCGCGGATCATTTCGGCCAGGCCGGTGCTCACGATGTAGTGCTCCAACTGGACATCGTGCTTCACATATTCGGGCTTCTCGCGCACGGCGGCCTTGAGTTTGGGAAAGAAGTCCGGCAGCCCGGGATAAAACTTGATGTCGGCCCCAAGCTCGCGGAGCACGCGGTTGTTCAGCCCCGGCATCTTGCCGGCCAGGACGTAGGTGAGGATATGGTTCAGGTACCCGATCTCGCCCGAAATGCGATAACCGCGCCGGGCGTAAGTCGCGACCAGTTGGTTGGTCTCGGCCCAGAACGTCGCCTCATCCACGCCGTAACGCCGGAAGAGCGGCCCCTGCATGTAACCCGGAATAAGAGTCTTGTCGAAATCCCAGATGCAGGCGATGATGTTCTGAGTGAAGAGCGTGGTGGCCATTGCTGATCGTCAACTCTAGGCGGCTCGCCGCCTCGAACGACGGGCGTTAGCCAAGCCGCAGAGCGCGGCCGGTGCAATTCGCAAATCTTCCCACCCACGTTTCTTCCTGCCCTGATGGATACGCTGCCCGACCTCGGTCCGTTTCAACGCCGCCTGGACGAACTCAACGCCCAGATGGCGGCGCCGTCGTTCTATGCGAATCTGCGGCGGGCCGCGGAGGTCACGCGGGAGCAGCAGAAGGTGGCGCAATTGGTCGCCGACTACCAGGCCTTTGAGAAGATCGGGCGCGAGCTGCGCGAGACCCGGTCGCTCGCGCAGGACCCCGCGGCGGATCTGGCCTTCCGGGAACTCGCGGCGCAGGAGCTGGCGGGTCTGGAACGCCGCCGCGCCGCGCTGCGCGAGGCCGTGCTGCTCGCGATGATTCCGCCCGAGCCCACCGACTCGCGCAACACCGTGATGGAGATCCGGGCCGGCACGGGGGGCGAGGAGGCGGCGCTGTTCGCGGCGGAGCTGGCCCGGCTCTACCAAAAGTATGCCGATGCGCATGGCTGGAAGGTTGAGCCGATGGGCAGCAGCGTGACCGAGCGCGGCGGGTTCAAGGAGGTGAGCTTTCTCATCAGCGGGCAGGACGTGTACCGGCAGCTCAAGTTTGAGAGCGGGGTCCACCGGGTGCAGCGCGTGCCGGTGACCGAGGCCAACGGCCGGATTCACACGTCCACCGTCACCGTCGCCGTGCTGCCCGAGGCGGAGGAGGTCGACGTGCGCATTGATCCGCAGGAACTGGAGATCACGGTGCAGCGCGCCAGCGGCCCGGGCGGGCAGGGGGTCAACACCACCGACTCCGCGGTGCGCATCATTCACAAGCCGACGGGCATGATTGTTTATTGTGCCGATGGGCGTTCCCAGCAAAAGAACAAGGCCAGTGCGATGGCCGTGCTCCGGTCGCGGCTGCTCAAGCTCAAGCAGGACGCGGAGCAGGCGAAGTACGCCGCGCAGCGCCGCGACCAGATCGGCAGCGGCGATCGTTCCGAACGCATCCGTACGTACAATTTTCCCCAGAATCGCCTGACGGACCACCGGGTCGGGCTCTCGCTCTATAACCTGCCCCAGATCATGGAAGGGCGGATCGACGACGTCATCACCGCGCTGCAGAAGGCCGATTATGAAGAGAAACTCGCCGCGCTCACCGGCCAGACCTACCTGCCGCCCCGCCCGACCGGGGAAGACTAACCGAAGGGCGATGAGCCGAAGCAGCGAGTGGCGAGGGGTGGGAAGCGATCCCACCAATGCACACGAAGAGGCCCGAATGATTGGCGCGGAGATGCGTGGTGATGGGTGGGCATTCGTGGATGTTTTGGCTGATGAGACTCCGAGGGGTGCGATGCGGTCTTGATTCCCGCGACGGGCGCGGGTGCGAACACCCTTTACGGTCGGGGGTTCGCCACTAGGCTGGGTGGGTGCCGCGATCCGGCGTTGCATGCTCAGCATCCTCGAAATCATCAAGAAAACCACCGAGTTTCTCGAGGCGAAGGGCGTGAAGAATCCCCGGCTGAACGCCGAACTGCTGGTGGGCCACGCGCTCGGTCTGCCCCGCATGCAGCTGTATCTGCAGTTCGAGCGCCTGCTGACCGAACCGGAACTGGACAAAATCCGTCCCCTCGTAAAGCGCCGCAGTCAGCGCGAGCCGCTCCAGTACATCCTGGGCGAGATGGAATTCTTTCACGTCAAGCTGAAGGTGGACCGTCGCGCGCTGATCCCGCGACCCGAAACGGAGCAGTTGTGCGAAGTGATCTCCGCACAGCTCGCGCGTCCGCCGGGGACGATCCTGGACCTCGGGACGGGCAGCGGAGCCATCGCGCTGGCCCTGGCGACGTTTTATCCGCAAGCCACGGTGACCGGCCTGGACGTGAGTGCGGACGCCCTGGCGCTGGCCCGGGAGAATGCCGCAGCGCTCGGCTTGGACGCACGCACCAGGTTTCTGGTCTCCGACTGGTTCACGGCGCTTGAGCCGGGCGTGCGATTCGACCTGATCGTGGCCAACCCGCCATATCTGTCGGAGGCGGAGATGTCGGCCACGCCGCCGGAGGTACGCGGGCATGAACCGAAGGTGGCGCTGTCGCCGGGTCCCGACGGCACGGAGGCGCTGGCCCGCATTCTGGCGGAGGCGCCCCGCCATCTGGCCGACGACGGCTTGCTGGCTCTGGAGACGGGAATCGACCAGCACGGAAAATTGCGGGATTGGGCCACCGCTGCCGGCTTTGCGCGCGTCGAATCGCGGCGGGATCTCAGCGGCCGGGACCGGCATCTTCTGGCGTGGAGACAGTAATACGGAAGCAAGCAGCCGGATGCAGGCTCCGACAGCGGACAATATCGCTCAACCGTTTTTCAAGACCTGCACGGTCAGCGGCGCGTTGCCATCGGCCCAATACTGGGGGTTCTTGGACAGCGCCAGCGCGTCGGACAGCACCCGCAGGCTCTCGCGGAGGGGAATGTCGACTTTCGTCACGCCCGTATCTTCGTCGGTGCCGAACTCGTCCTCGTCATCCGAATCTTCATCCGCCTTCTTGTCCGCTTTCACGGGCTTCGGCGCAGGGGGTCCAAGGGTGATCTCGGTATACGGGAAGTCGGTCTTGGCGAGTTGGTCCTTCTCGGCCCGCATCGTCTTCTTGAAGACATCGTCGAGTTCCTTCTGATGCCGCCGCTCCTCCAGGTTCAGCGAGATGTCCTTGTGGTCCTGCTTCTCCTTGAACCACTCCATGTTCTTTTTGAGATAGGCAAACTCCTCCAGATGGTCGAGGCGGGACCGGCTCGCCGCCCGCAATGGGGTGAGAAGCTTTTGATCGAGGGGATGGCCGTTGAAGACGGTCGAGGGAATTTCGTCCCAGACCAGGGCGTGGGGCAGGTCGGATTCACCGATCGGCAGATACTGGTCCGCCGAGGGCAGGACGATGTCGGGCACGACCCCCTTGTTTTGCGTCGAGGCGCCGTTGGGCAGGTAGAATTTCTGGATCGTGAGCCGCGCCGCCCCCGTCTTGTCCGGCAGACGCGCGAGCATGCGGTTGACGGTCTTCATCTCCACGATCGTCTGGACGGAGCCCTTGCCGTGGGTCGACTGATCGCCGATGACGATGGCGCGACCGTAGTTCTGGAGGGCGCCGGCCACGATCTCGGAAGCCGAGGCGCTGAAACGCGAGACCAGCACTGCCAGCGGACCTGTATAGCGAATCTGTGTATCTTCATCGCTGTCCACCTGAATCTCGCCGCCCACCGACTTCACCTGCACCACAGGACCCTTGTTGATGAAAAGCCCGGTCAAATCGATCGCCTCCGAAAGCAGGCCCCCGCCGTTGGTGCGCAGGTCGAGCACGATGGCTTTGACGCCGGCGGCGTCGAGACGGTTGATGAGCTCGGCGACGTCCTTGGTGGCGCTGGTGCGCTCCTCGCCGCTGTTGTTGTCGTCATCATCCGAGAGACCGTAAAACGAGGGCAGGGTGATGACGCCCATCGGCATTTTTTCCCCCGCGGCGCCGGGCACCTGGTAAACGGCGGCCCGGGCCCGGGCCGAATTGAGTTTCACCACATCGCGGACAATCGTGATCGTCTTCCGGACGGAGCCGTCGGTGACAGCGCCGGGA
Source organism: Opitutaceae bacterium (assembly GCA_035648795.1). Lineage (GTDB taxonomy): Bacteria > Verrucomicrobiota > Verrucomicrobiia > Opitutales > Opitutaceae > Fen-1467. The sequence continues at coordinate 13,125 of DASRKV010000307.1, read as the reverse complement.
ACGAACGTGAGTGTCACCTTCGTGCCCTTTTGACCGCGGATCAGATCGACGACCTTGCGGAGTTTCATGCCGATGACATCGACCGGGTCCCCTCCCTCGCCACTCACCGCGATGATCTTGTCATTGGGGTGTAATTGCTTGCCGAGATCGGCGGGCCCGCCGGGAATGAGTTCCTTGACCACGCATTGATTGTCCTCAAATCCCAGCACGGCTCCGATGCCGATGAGCGAGAGCCGCATCTGGATGCCGAAATCCTCGAAGCTCTCGGGCGAAAAGTAGCTGGAGTGCGGGTCGTAGAGATTGGCGAGGCAGGTGAGGAACATCTCCGCCACGTCGTCCGTTTCGAAGTCAGCCAAGTTTTTGAGCATGCGCTCATAGTGTTTCCGGACCGTCTGCTTCGCCTCGTCGGGGGCCTTCTTGGTGAGGATTTCCTGGATGACCTCGAATTTCAGCCGGCGGCGCCAGAGGTCGTCGGCTTCGGCGGCGGTGGCGGGCCAGGCATCCTTTGAGCGGTCGATCGGATAAGTATCGTGGGACGTCAAATCGATCTCCTTTTTCAGCTCGTCGAAAATCCAGTTGACGCGTTGGTCGACCCGCTTCTCGAACATCACGTAGATGTCGAATGGAGCGTCAAGTTTGCCCAAGGTTCGCAGGTTGTAATAAAGGCCCGGCGCGTAACGCTGCGTGAAGGCCTCCTGGTCGGTGCCGAGGAAGAACAGCCGCTGCGGGTCGAGGTCGGCCATGTAATCATGGATCAGGTTCTGACCGAGATCGGGCTTGAGCTGGTTGTCGACTGCCTGGTGGTTGAAATTGAATTGTTCGAGGAGCTCGACCATCGTGCTCACTTCGGCGGCCCGGGCGCGTGTTGTCTCGAAATTGCGCTCCGGCAGGGCGCGGCTGCTGGAAAGAACGGCCAGAAACAACGCGGCGACGGCCAAGGCGCGGCCGAGTCGCGGAAAGGGCGGGAGAGAAGATATCATTGGTTTTTGAGAAAGGCGGCCGCGCGAGATGTTTCATGACGCAGCACCCTCCCGAACGTTACGTAACAAAGCACAAACCATGACCGCTTCAAGGCTGTTGCGGCGATTGGCCTCTCACCGGCCGGATTTTCCGATGGGCGGACGCGATTATCTGATTGGCCGGCCAGCGTGTTGGTACCGGCGAAAATTGCGCCAGCGGGCCGGTGGCCCGCATTTGCACCTCCGCCTCCTTCGGCCCTGCCCTCACCGGGCCGCGGCCTCATTGCCTGGGACAGTCTCGTGGGGCAGCAGCAACAGGACAATTTGCCGGGTTTCCGCGAGCCGCCTGCAATATTCGGCCCAGAAGGCCGCTTCATCGGCGAAACCCAGCCAACGTGCAAGCGGAGCGCGAGCTTCGGGGGAAGCCGCCAGCACGCTCACCGCTCGATTGGCGTCGCCGCGCAGCAAGATCTCAATCCGCTTGAGGAAATCGTAGTCTTCGAGCAGGCGGGCGGCCGCATCGCCGGGAATAAGACCGGCCGCGGCCAGCGTCCGCAGTCCCTGGCGCGTTCCGGGCCGGCGGAGGGCGGGAAACGCATGGCCATGGCGAAGTTGGAGCAACTGCACCAGAAACTCGAAATCCACCAGTCCGCCGGCGCCGGTTTTGAAGGCGCGCTCCGGCGGGGAGACCACGTCGCGCTCGCGCTCGATCCGGCCCCGCATGGCCCACATCGCCGCCGTGGCGGAATCGCTCTGCGGGGAACCATACAGCAACTCTGCGACGAACGTTTCAAATTCCGCGGCGAGGCTCGCCGGACCCGCGACCGTCCGCGCCCGCGTCAGCAACTGACGTTCCCACGGTTGAGCCGAGGGGCCCGCATGATACGCGCGCAGGATTGCCGGGGTGGTCACGAACGGACCCGCGTCCCCGTGGGGCCGCAGCCGGAGATCGATTTCAAAGGTTGCCCCCAGCGGCCCACCATGCCGCAGCAGTTGCTGGAGCTCGCGGACAATTGACTCAGCCGGCGCGGCGTCGGAATCGGCGGCGACGAACAGGAGATCGAGATCGGAGCCGAAGGTCAGCTCGGCCCCGCCGTATTTGCCCAGCGCCACCAGGAGAAGTCCGGGCGCGGGATCGAGCTTCCGCAGTTCGTGTTGCAGGACGGCGTCCGCGAGGAGGGAAAGACTGGCCTCGACTTGCTCGATGTCGAGGTAGCCGAGAAGTTCCCCGATGGCATAGCGCACCTGCTCCGCTTTCACGTACAACCAGAGCCATTCGGCGTGGCCCTTGCTCGCGGGCCCGGCCGCGAGTTCCCCGGCGAGGCCCGCGGCGTCCTTGCGTTTTCGCAGGATCTCGGGTCGCAGGACCTCCTCGACAATCTCCGGATGAGCGGCGAGCAGCTCGTAAATGAAGGTGCTGCGATCGAACAGCAGCGCCAGCACACGGAAGAACTGGGGGTTGGCCGCGCAGCTGTTGAAAAACTGCTGGCGGGTCCCGTACCGTTCGGCAAAACGCGCGATCCGGCGCAGCGTCGGCACCGGGAGCGCAAGTTTCGGAAGGATGTCGTCGAACGTGTCCGCGAGGTGTTGGAAGCGGACGACGAGTTCACGGTTCACCTGATGTCCATGGTCGCCGCAGACGAAGAGCCGCAGTTCGTCCGCCGCCCCGGCCTCGGAGCCAAACCACCGGTGGAGGCGTTCGACCACCGCCGGCGGCGCGTCCGTCGACGTGAAAAACTGCCACCATTCCTGAAACCCCTGGCTGCCGGCTTCGCGGCGGAAGAGCCCTTCGTAGATCCGCCGGACGCGGGTGCGCACGGCCTTGAGTTGATGCTGGAAGGTCGCGGCGGAGGAGAAGCCCAACGTCCGCGCGATCGCGGTGATCTCGCCGGCATCGGCCGGCAGGGCGTGCGCGTGATGCTCCTCCCGCATCTGGATGGCATGTTCGACCCGGCGCAGAAACCAATACGCCTCGCTCAGAAACTCCGCCTCCCCCGCCTGCATCAGCCCGTAACGCAGCAACTGGTCGAGCGCCACCGTGGTCGAGTGGGTTTGCAGGAAAGGATACCGGCCCGCATGCAGCAGTTGAAAGGCCTGGACGATGAACTCGATCTCGCGAATGCCGCCGTGACCCGACTTCACATCGCGCGCGAGCGCGTGGGTGCCGACCACCTCCTGCTCGGTGCGGGCCTTCATGGCGGCGACCTCGGCCAGCAGCGACGGCGGCGGATGGCGCGGATAGCGGAACGACTGCAGGCTCTCGAGCAATTCTGCGCCGAGCGCGAGGTCGCCGGCGACGGGTCGCGCCTTGATGAGGGCCATGCGTTCCCATGTCTGGCCGGCGGCCGCGTAATAGTTTTCGAGGCTGGCGAGCGAACGCACGAGCGGGCCATAGGCGCCCTCGGGCCGCAGACGGACGTCGACGCGAAACAGGAACCCGTCGGCGGTCGGCGCCTGCAGCAACCCCATGGTGTGCTCGCCAACCTTGGTGAAGAATTCGGCGTTGGTGAACGCCCCCGGCTGTCCGTCCTTCCGGCAGTGGCCCTCGCCTTGATAGACATAGATGAGGTCGATGTCGGAAGAAAAATTGAGTTCCTGGCCGCCGAGCTTGCCGAGCGCCAGCACGCAGAAGCGCGCGGGCCGGCGGAGTTCTTCGTCCCACGGTTCACCGTAGCGGCGGGTCCATTGCCGCAGGGAGAGGAAATAGCACTCGCGCAGGCAGAACTCGCCCAACCGGGTCAATTCCTCGACGGTGGTGGGGGTGGAGGCGAGGCCGTTGACGTCGCGAAAGGCGATGCGGAGCGTCATCTTGCGCCGCCAGCGCCGCAGCAGGCTCATATAGACCTCGTCGCGCGCCAGCTCTTCTTTGGGGGCCACGGCGGTGCAGGCGCGCCACTCATCGAGCAGCGCCTGGTAACGATAATTGGCTTCGCGATTGTGCGGTTGTTCCAGCCAGAGCGCGTACTCCGGATATTGCAGCAGCAGCCGGGCGTAGAGCGGGCTGGCATCGGCCAGCCGCTCGATCCGGAGCCAGGCGTCAGGCGGAAGCGCGCTCGCATCCCAGGCGGGGTGATCCTGGCGGAGCAAGGCGCGGAATTTTCCGGACAAAGCGTGACCGGTGGGCGCGCTCACGGGCGACTTAATGGCGGCTGAGAAGGTCGCGCGCCTCGTCGAGCAGGCGCTTTTCTTCTTCAGTCAGCGCGCCGAAGCCCTCGCTGTTGATTTTGTCGAGGATGCGGTCCACTTCCGCCCGCAGGTCGCTACGATTGGTGAGGTTCACATGAAAACGGGGAGCGGCGTCCTTCTTCCGGCGGCGAAACCAGCGGGGCAGTTCAATGCTGGCGCGCGAGGATCCGCCAAACGGATCCACGCGGCCGGAAACCCGGTAGTATCCGTAGGCGACGAGCATCGCGGCGAGATTGGCCACACTGCCATTCCACAACGGCGACGGCCGGCCCAGCAGCTCGTAGAAGAGAAGACAGACGAGATTCAACGCCACCCAGAACCAGCAAAAAAACTTGGGCTTCGCGGTCACGGGCACGATGAAAAAGACGAGGAACGTCATCGGCTCGTCCGCGTGATAGCAGCAATACAGGGCGAAGATGCCCGACAAGGCGGCGAGCGGCCCGAGGAGCGGCCAGTCGACCCCGAGGGGATAAACGGCGAGCCACGCGGCCGCGCCAGCGACGACGAAGGCGGAATAGAGCCAGACAAAGCGACGCGTCCCCACCAGTTCCCGCACCGCCCCGCCAAAGAAATATAGGCCGAGGAGGTTGAAGATCAGGCTGAAGATTCCGCCGCCGTACCCGGCGGTGTTCTGCAGGAAATTATAGCTGACCAGCGTCCACAGTTTACGGCCGTGCACGACGGCGTTGGCGGCGAATCCCAGCCAGCTGTAATGACCAAAATAGTTCAGCCATCGCTCGGCGACGTGCTGCAGCAGGAACAGCGCGGTGAAGATGGCCATCAGCCATTTAACCACGTCGAACGAGAACGGGTTGCCCGTCTCCCGCATGTATGGGCGGTCCGAAAGCATCCGAGCAATGAATTAGAGTGACATACGGTTAAACTCAAGCATCTGGCGTGACTTGGACATGGTTTTGTCCGGGCGGTGCCTTCGGACCCCAGCGGGCAACCCCTGGCCCGGGACGCGGACATTCCACCTGCCGGCCGGAAGAATCTTCGGACGGCCGACAACCAAGATACACGCCCCGGGCCGCGCCGGTCGCGGGGATACCCTTGACAGGCGACGGCATTCGTTTTTGTTCGCGGTTAACCATGGCCAATAAAGCAGACAAGTGGGAAATCAACGCCGCCGGCAAATTTTACGTCGACCAGCAATGCATCGACTGCGATCTGTGCCGCGAGACGGCGCCAGCTTTCTTCACCCGATCCGAAGAGGGTGGTTACTCGTTTGTGAGTAAGCAACCGACCACGGAAGAGGATATTGCGGCTTGCATGGAAGCGCTGGAGGGCTGTCCGGTCGAAGCCATTGGCAACGACGGCGACGCGTGAGCCGGCGATCACGCGCGGGAGGGCGTTGAACGGCGCGCGGTGAAACCGCGATGGGACAGGTTCTGGCCCATTGCTTCGGCACAGAATGTTAATTAAAATCCGATAAGGAATTAACTTTAGGCTCCGTGACCGGGCCGCCCGGCCGGTCGTGGCCGCTCTTCTCCTCGAGCAATGGAAGCACGATTTTGTCGGTTGTTCGTCACGGTGGCGGTGATCGCCGCGCGAGCTCCGGCGGAAACCCCGGTCGAGTTGCCGGTATTCCCGGTGCCTTCGCCCCGGGTGGCGCTGGAGGATCCCGTCGCGTCGTTTGCCATGCCGATCACCGCGCTGCGCTATGAGCCGCTGTTGGACGTGGAGGCGCGCAACCAGGCCGAGGCCCAGGCGGACGTCGCGATCCGGGGGGGCATTTTTGAGAACACCGGCTTTCGGATCGGCGGCGCATTCCTCTACGATCCACAGACCGGCCATTACTTCGCGGAGCTCCCCGTGGCGCCGGCCATGATTTCAGCGCCCCGGATCCTGACGGGCGCAGAGAACGCGCTCGGCGGATTCAATGCGGACGTCGGCACCGTGGCCTATGACTGGCAGGCCATCCGCTCGCGTGGGGAGTCGACCGCCACGGCGGGACAGTACGATTCCTACGATGGCAGCTTTTACCAGGGAGTCCTCAGTGACGCCCGCGTGGGAGGCCGCGTGCTGGCCGCCGACGCCGAGGTGGCGCGTTCGACCTCCGACGGTTCCGTGCCGTATGGCGATCATCGTTATCAGCGCTACAACGTGCGTCTCCAGCTCGCCGGCGGTGACTCGCAAACGGACCTTTTCTACGGTTACCAGAGGAAGTTCCTCGGCTGGCCCAATCTTTATACTCCATTTGGCTCCGACGAATCCGACTACCTGAAGACCGCTCTATTGGTGCTCAACCATCGCCTGCGCTGGGGCCCGGGCGATCAGCTCGAGGTCGCGGTTTTTTGGCGGCGCAACGATGATGATTACGCGTTCGATCGCTTCGCGCCCGTTGGCCCCGTGCACCCGTTCCAGCACACGACCTGGACGGAAGGCGTGACGGTGTCCGGGCACGACGACCTGGGCGTCATCGGGTTTGGCTATGATGCGGCGGTTCTCGCCGACGATCTCAGATCCACCTCGCTCATTTTCGGCCGTTTCCACTCGCGGACCTACACGAAGGTCGGCGCCGCTCCCGACAAGGTCTGGCCGCTCGATGGCGGGCGCCGCCTGACGATGAAGACCGGAGTGACTTTTGACGGGACCAACCGGGATGCCTCGGCCGTCTCCCCTTTGGCCGAGATCGCCCTGGACGAAACGGAGCCTGCCGGCGGCTCAAGCCGTCTTTACGTCAACTACGCTGACTCGAGCCAGGTGCCGACTTACACGGCGCTCAATTCCAGTCCGAGCTCCGGGCTCTTCCGGGGCAACCCGGACCTTGGGCGCACCTATAGCCACAATCTCGAAGCCGGCCGCGACGGTGGGCAAGGTGCCTGGCAGACGCATGTCGCGGTATTCTATCGTCGCGATGACCATCTGGTGGATTGGACTTTCCAGCGCGGGGTGGTCGCCCGCACGGCCAGCCCGGTCGATATCGACACCGCCGGGGTTGAAGGCACCCTGCGGTGGTCGGCACCCCGGGGCGAGGTCATCCTCGGCTACACGTACCTGCACAAGCGCGCCGACTATGGCCCGGCAACGGTGGACGGCAGCTTCTACGCGCTTAACTTCCCGAAGCATCGGCTGACGGTGGCCGTCGTGGCCCGGCTAGGCGGCGGCTTCGAACTGCGCATGGACAACCAGGCGCGCATCCAGGAGGACAATCCGCTGCGCACGGCGGGGGGAAACCAGGCGGTCATCTCGTCGTTGGGACTGTTCTACCGTCCCCCCGGCATGCGAAACCTCGAATTCCAGTTGCAGGCCGACAATCTCTGGAACAGCTCCTTTCAGCAGGTGCCGGCCGTCCCGGCGGCCCGCCGCGAAATCTCCGCCGGCGCGACGTATCGCTGGTGAGCGGAGCACCGCCCTGGCTTCTCGTGGCCGCGAGCGCCAGCGAGCGGTCCGGACAGCCGGTTCAGGGCGCCGCGGGAGCCGGCGCCACCATGCCCACGAGATCGTCCCGAAACTCGGGCAGCGGCAACGTGAGCATGTCGTGCTCGGTCGCGCCGCCGGTCGTTGCGACCTCCGCTCCGGTCACGGGATCGAACCACTGCGCGACGAACCGGCCGGCCGGCCAATGCAGCAGGGTGACCGATTGGCCGGTCAGACGCGGAGGATTGTAGCGCAGCGCGCCGGCGGGATAAACGACCCAGGGCGAGCAGACGTAGAGCAGGCCTTTGTTCGCATTCCGCAGCCCGACGGCTTCGGGGCCGAAGCGCCAGCCGCCGAGGTAATCGGCGGGCTTGATCCGCTCCAGGCGCAACATCTCCAGGTTGATTCGCTCGACGCCGGCATTGGCGATTTCGACGAGGCGCTTGCCGGACGGAAGGTCGACGGAGAACTCCCGGCCGGTCTTCGCCGGCGGCTCGCGTTGCGCATCAGGAGCGGCGGGCTTGGTCCGGAAGATCTCGGCGCCGTCGACCCGGACGACGAGGTCGGGCTCGGCGCCTGAGGGACCGACACGCAGCACGAGCTTGGCTTTCTCGTCGAACCACGCCGTGAGCCGGAGCAAGTGTTGCCGGTCGGGATCCTTGGTGCCGAATAAGTAACCTGACAAGCACTCCGCGGATCGTTCCGCGGCCAGCGGGCTGGACACCGCGCAAACATTGGCCGGTTGGTTGCGCCAGCCGGAATTCAGCGCGAGTTGCGCATTGAACGATCCGCCTTCCGGAAGGACGTTGGCGAGTTCCGCCGGCGGAACGTCCGGACCGGGGAAGTCGACCGGCGTCCAGGCTCCCTCGGGCCAGCCCGCCCGGCGCAGCAGTCCGCTCATGGCGGCATACAGCGGATAAACGTCGTCCTGCTGGATCTCCTCCCACCACCAGGACATCGAGGTGCCAACCGAGCCGCCGAGCGCGCCTCCCCACAGCGCCTGACGAAACCCGCGCAGGTGGGGGTCGGCCGCGATGTTCCAGCTCCCGCCATTGACGCCGAATTCGCCAATCATCGCCGGTTTGTTGTAACGTTCGACAAACGAGCGCGCGACCGAGGACAAGCGTCGCGCGGGGGCGGCTTCATTATACGAGTGGTAGATCGCGAAATCGAGCTCCGGCAGGTTCCAGATTTCCGGACGATCGCTGGCGCTGGTGAGGCTGGTCGTCACCAGATGGTGGTACGGATCGTTCGCCCGGAACCATTGCCCCATCTCCCGATGCCAGGCCGCGACGTCGGCGCCGTTGAGCGGGCCGTAGACGTTGTCGATTTCGTTGAGGAGCTGCCAGGCCAGCAGGTTCGGGCTGTAGCCGTAGCGGCCGACCAGGTAGCGCAGTCGTTTCTGATAGATCGACCGCGCCTGCGGATTGGTGAAAAAGTCATTGGGCGCGGCGCAAGGTCCCCCGAGCGTTACGTTATAGGGATTGGTCTTCCAGAAATTGTTGTTTCCGCTCCAATTCTGGTTGTCGCGTTGGAACATCCCGTGGTGGTCGAAACACAGGAGGAGGTAGATGCCGTCTTGTTCTGCGGCCTGGAAAACGTGATCGAGTCTCCACGCCTCATCGAGTTTGTAGCGATTCAATGTTCCGGGGGTGTGCTCCAGTCCCGCCCACCATGGGCTCATCCACAGCCGCGCGTAGTTCTCGCCGGCCCGCTGCATCTCAGCAAACCACTGGTCGTAATCGTAGGTGCCGCCGCGCACGGACTCATCGGCGCTGTGGCCGACGGACCAGCAGACATTTTCGCCGATGAGGCGCAGAGGTCTGCCCGCGGCCGTTTCGAAGTTCCGCCGATCCGGCGCCGTGCGCACCCAGCCGGTTCCGCCGGCGATTGCGCCGGGCGCGACGTTAAAGTGGGCGACCACGGGCTCCCCCACGGGCACGGCGTGGACCGAGATGCGCAACGACAACGTGTAAGCACCGGGTTCGGTCGGCGTGAAACGGATCCGCCATTGCGCGGCGCCCAGCGGCGTCAGGATCTCCGCACCGTTGGCGAGGGAGCGGGTGAAATCCTGATACCAGAACGCGGGTACGGCGAGCTGGCCGCCCGACGGCAGCGTGAACGTCGCGTCGAGGCGGATCTGCTCCGGATCGAAATTGTTGGCGGCGCCCGGCACCTGGTCCACCTGGAACTCGGCGCACTGCCAAAGCCGGGGCGGATTGAGGGGGACGATTTGGGGCGATTGCGCCCGAAGCCGTTCCGAATTGAGCACGCACATGGCCACGCAGATTAACGCAGCGGAATTTCCGAGGAAGGACATAAGCCGTGAATCGTGGAGAAGAGTCGGCCGTGAAGTCAAATCTGCTGTCCGTGAGGTCAACCTCGTGGCGCCAAGGCTGGGGGCGACACCCGCCGAACAAAAACCCGCCGGGGACGGCGGGTTCCACCGCTTTAGGCGGGATCGGCGGCGGGTCCCGTCAAGATCGGCGCGGCGGCTGGCCGGCACGCCAGCGCGCATCGAGCGCCAGGGCGCCGGGTCCGGCCACCAGCAGGAACAACAAGCCGAACCACATCGCAAAATCGGTGCGGGCCTCATGCACCATGCTCAGCCAGCCATAGCTCTTGAGCTTCATCAAGGAAAAGCCCAGATAGCCGTGTCCCAGCAGGATCGGAATCTTCGTGGTGAAAATTGCCACCGAGATATCGACCAACAGCGCCAGCGCCGCCGGGCGGCTGAACAGGCCGACGAGGACCAGGAGTCCGCCGAGGGTTTCCACCACCGCGACGAAGGGCCCGGAAAACTCCGGCCACGGGATGCCGATGCCGGCAAAGCGGCCGGCGGCGTTGGCGACCGGGTCAACAAACTTGAGAATGCCTTCGTTCAGGAACACGCCGCCCACCACCAGACGGATGAGGACATTGGCGTTCGCGCCGCCGGCGGGCGTGATCAGACGGGACGGATTCATTGCGAGGTGCGAAATATTCCCGGGGACCTACCGGTGACTTATTTATATCCTATTCGTCAGGGAAGGCGAGCGCAACCGGCCAAGAATTCAGATAGTAGGACAGCTCTTATCCGTCGCCGGCTCTTTTTCCGGACTGCATCTGCGGCAGGGCCGGATTAAAGTAAGTCATGACTGAGTCCTCAAATTATCAGACCTACGCCACCTCCCTGCTGGCCGATTTCCGCGCGCTGAACAAAGGGGATGTGCCGCGACAGGAAGTGCTGACCGACTGGCTGGAAGACTTCCTCCTGCGCGCCCGCAGACATGCCTTCACGATCGGACCGACGGATGTGGAAAACCTGAACGCGCTGGACGATTTCGTGCGCCTGAACCGGATTCCGGCCACGGCCCGCGCCGCCCTGGCGTGAGCTGCCGAGCCGTCGGGTGGGGTTCCGGCTGCTTTGGCGGACAGCCCCGGTGAAGCGGTTCAGGAGCCTGCTGGCAGGCGAATTATCCGCCGCATCCGCAAGCTCGCTTGCCCCGGTTGATCACATGATAGCACGCTCCGGGAAATTCGAGCCGCAGCTTCTCCTCCCGGCCCTAACCGTCAAGGGCAAGATGTACAGCCCGACCCTTCGGCCTGGACCTCGAAGAGCCACGAAAATCTTCCCGTTAGTTCTGCGGAAACGCGACCTGCAAGAATGCTTGCACATGTTCGTACGAACGATGCACGTTTGAAGGCGAGTTGTCGTTCCTGATCCAGGTCTTCCGATACCAGTCCTCGAAAGGCGGGCGCTCGGCGCGACGCAGGTCGTCCTCGAGCCTTTTCAATTCGTCCCGCGCGGCGAAGCACAGGCCGCGCGCCTTCGCGTCGTCGGGCTCGTCTACCGCCTGCGCCAGAAGAATCGCCGCGTTTGTCTGGCCTTCACCCCGCAAGGACAAAATGCAAAGTTTGACCCCTTCGATTGCCCCTCCTTGTGGAGATGGAACAGTCACGGACATGGGTAACACTTAGTCTACATACATAGGTAACACTTTGGGTTCAAGGTTTCGGTGAGGAGGCAAAGCCAGGGACGACGGAGGCCGTAGGCCGGAGTCGTCCCTGGCTTTCGAGATGAAGCTGGCCCAGGCAGAGGTTGGCCAGGAACAGTTCGGTTTCTCCTCGGCGGGTCTGGCGCAGACCCAAACGGGTCCGCGCGAACGCTTCGCCGACGAAGTAGACTTTGCCTTTCCAGCGGAGCGAGCCGTTCTCGGTGGCCCGCTTCACCGTGAAGCTCGCGGGATAATCGATCCGGATGTCGCGGCCATCGTAGCGTCGCATGCTCGGTTGGTACAGCTGAGCCGGTTTTCTCATCCCGAGGGCTTCATGCGGCCGCTGGTGATTAAACTGCTGGCGCCAGCGGTCGAAGCGGCGTTGCTGGGCCCGCCGGTTGGCCGAGGGCGGTTGCGTCGCCTCAGCTTTGAGGGTCTTGTGCATGCGCTCATGCGCGCCATTCTGATACGGCGAGGCCGGCTGGATGAACTCGACTTGGATGCCTAGGCTCACCCACCACACGCTCAGCTTGGAAAGCCTCGCCAGGCCCATGGAGGCAAACGGCGAGCCATTGTCCACGCGGATGACCTCCGGCAAGCCGTACCGCCGAAACACCTCTAAAAACGCCCGCCGGGTGCAGGCCTGGGTGGCAGCCCAGACCGCGTGGAGACACAGCACGTAACGGCTGAACAAATCCGAGATCGTCAGCGGATCGCAGCGGTCGCCGTTGCCCAGACGAAACCAGCCCTTGTAGTCTACCGTCCAGACCTGGTTGGGAGCCGCCGGCTGGGTCAACGCGCGCGGACCGCAGCGCAGAATCGCGCCGTGGCGGCGGCGGCGGCCGCGTTTGCCGACCACGCCGTGCCGCCGCAAAATCTTCGCGATGGTCGCGCAGGCTGGCGGATCCGTCACCGCGTGATCACTGCGCAGCAATTCCCGCAGCTTCTTCGGACCCCAGCTGCGATGCCGGCGGCGCTCCCGCAGGATCAACGCTTCCACCTTCGCCGCCGTCCGATGCGGGCACCGGTCCGGCCGCCGGCTCAGCTCCCGAGTGCCAGCGATCCCCAGTTTCCGGTACCGCTTCAGCCATTTGTAGCCGGTCTTGCGACTGATCCCAAACTGCCTGCAGAGGTCAGCAAAGACCTCGTCTCCTTTGGCGGCCAACACCGCAAAACGGATTCGTTCTTCCATGGGTAACACGTCTTTCCAGGGCATCCGCCCAGTCTAGAAGTGTTACCTATGTCCGTAGACTATCTGTTACCGATGTGGGTAGATCGTACCTATTTTCCAACCCCAGGATCGAATGAAAACCCTGCTCGTTATTTTCGCTGTAGCCGCACTTTGTGGATCGAATGCACGGGCGGATGATGCCCCCGCGTTGCCCGCTCTTGGTACTGGCGATCCCAAGCTGCTTGTCTGGATGAATCCAAACCTGATTCAATTCTACATATTGGCCTATACTGGGAAAAAAGACCTGCCGGATTATCACCTCTACACTGAGAATTTCGATAAAAACTCCCTGAAATTACTGTACCCTCATGACGCTGGAGCGATAGTTGGTCTCGAATTGCAGCACTGTTATCCATTTGGCAATGGGCGCGGGTTTCTTCGGAGGGGCCAATTTGTTTTGAGGAATCCT
>DASRKV010000306.1:0-3639 GCA_035648795.1 Opitutaceae bacterium | reverse complement strand
ACCTGAATGCCGTGCGAAACCTGCTGCTGGACTGGGTCAGTGCGGGCTTGGGGGATGCCGGTCCGGAGGCGGTGGCGCGCATGATCAGACTGGAGGTCAAGCAGGCGCAGACGGAGCCGGCGCCCGTTGTGACGGTTTCGGGCGAGCCGCCAACCATGGCCGGCCGGCCGCCGGGCCGGGTGCTGTCGTTTTTGGTCCTGGTCCTGCCCCCCGAGACGATCATGGTCCTCGCGCAAGATCCCGGATGGGTGGCGCTGCTGGAAAAGGAATCGGGGCTGGCCCAACGCCTCGCGGCCGGCGTGCCGTTTACGGTGGCGGGCTATCAGCTACATGTGACCAACACGACGACGTATTCCGGTGGCCGCGTGTTTTACGAGTGCGTCGCCGTGATGGGCGCGCCTTGAACCACGAGGCGCGCGGCTGCGCGGGACGTCCCCTCGGGCCGCCGCAGTTCGTGGCAGGCGGAAGCCGGCGATCAGGTGCCACGGCGAATCCTGCGGGCGGGGACGGGAAAAACAAAAAAGCTACGCACAACCGGGCGCGTAGCTTTGCGGGTTCCGTGATTGAGCAGGAAGGATCAATTCTTCGGGGCCTGGGCCTCGATGTCGTCCAACCGCTTCTGCAGGGCGTTCATCTGCTTGACCAGCCGCTCCTCCAATTGCTTCCGCTCCGAGCTGTTGACGATGCTCAGACTGGCCGCATCTCGCACCACGTTTGCCGGCAAGGTCAGCAAGCGCGTGACCAGCGACTGGTCCTTGAAGCTGCTGAGATAAAGGGCGGTGACCTCTTGCGAGAGTTTGATGCTGTCGCGGGCGACCGCTTCGGTGGCGACCAAATTGTTGTTCAGCTGTTGCTTGGCAGCGAGCTCTGAGGTGAGCACATTGCTGATCTGGTCCGAGATCTTCTGGCTGTAGACGTTGATTTGCTCGCGCGTCAGATTCTGATCCTTCGCCATGTCGGCCAAAATGGGCTGGATTCGCTCGGCCATGCGACTGGAAACCTTGTCGACCTGTTCATTCTGCTGCTTCTCGGCCTCCTCGGGGGTCTTGGGCAGCGGATTATAGGGTTGGATCTTCTTAGCGATGGCTTCCGCGAGCTGATTCACGCGGTCGGCATTCATCTTGGCCACCTCTTGCTCAGTCATGAAAACATCCGCTGCCCGCTTCTGGATGGCTTCCTTGAGCAGAGAATTGACGTCATTGATCTGTTTCCGGGTTTCCTCCGCCGACGCTTTGAGATCCAGGCTGTTCTTCTCCCGCAGCGCGGCGATCTCCTTCCCCTGGCGGGCGGCCATGTTTGCGACGGTCTTGAGAAATCCAAAAAAGGCGGCAGCAACGACAACTGCGATTACAACGACGATGAGAAGTTGCTCTTTAAATTTTTGCCACATGGGAGATACGAGGTTTGGAATTTCACGAAGCGTAAGCTGCGGCCGGCTCAAAAGCAATGCTGCTTTCGCGCGGAATCCGGGCAGGAATTTCCAGCTCAGATTTCCGCAACATGCGCTCCATTAGCTTCAACGGCATTGGCGGAGTTTCGCGGAAGAGGCCGGGGTGCATGGCGTGGAAGACCCCGCCGGCGGGGCAAAGTTCGAGAGACGAACGGAAAAACGGCCGGGCCCATCATCCTTCCGGACCAACGACGATCCGGCGGACATTCCCGAAAGATGCCGCCAGGCCCGGCCGTAGCGGCCATAAATGGGTGAACCACGCCCACATCAGCCGCAGCGGTCTGATGAGAAGGATTAATCTTCTTCTGGTGGCATAATACGCGGGCTAATAACCATGCAAATATTTCGAGTTGATTGAAGGATTTGGTTCAATATGGCGTCATACAGAATCGCTTAAGGTACACTCTCTCCTGCTTAGCGGGAGATTTGGGGTAACTAAAGAAAGCAAATGGCGGGTCGCTTAGGGGTAGGCGGCCCGCCTCTTTTTGGCCAAAGCGCCCGAAGCACTGGCAGAAATCTCGCGTTGGTCTATCTTGTGGGCGGATGCCGGCTGGCGGGGAAACGGTTGAAACTCGGGGGCGGTTCGCCGGAAGTTCCGACGAAAGCCCAACTCCGTGATCGACAATCTGCCAAAAGCTTACACAGTTCTTCACAAGTTATCCACATCGATGGAATACCTGAGCGGGGGCACCACTCTTCAACCGCGGCTCAAGGTCACAGGGAAGGTAAAGACCTTTGTTCTTGATACGAACGTGCTGCTGCATGATCCGCAGTCCGTTTTCAAGTTCGAGGACAACAATCTGGCGATCCCGGTCGAGGTGCTGGAGGAGCTCGACACGATCAAGGGAGAGCAGTCGACGGAGCGCGGCCGGAATGCCCGCCGCGTGCACCGGATCCTGCAGGCGTTGCTGCCCGATTCGCGCACCATGTTGGAGGGGGTGAAACTGCCCAATGGCGGCACGCTGTCGGTCATCATCAACCGCAATCTGTTCGGGGAGAATCCGGCCTCGCCGGCGATGCAGCGGTTGCGCGCGGTGCTGCCCGATCTGTCGAAAAAGGACAACCGCATCATCGCCTGTGCCTTGTTTGTGCAGGAGACTTTTCCGCCGCCGACGATCCTGGTGACCAAGGACGTCAATGTTCAGCTCAAGGCCCGCGCCGTCGGCCTCGAGTCGCAGGACTACCTCAGCGACAAAGTTCCGGACGACCCCGACGAGGACTCGTACCGGCGCGTTCCGCTGAGCGGCTACGAACTGCAGCGTTTCGCCTCGGAGGGGGAGCTGCGCCTGGAGGCGGGAGTGGCCGAGCCCCTCACGCTCAACGAATACGTGTTGCTGGTTTCGCCGGAGGGCAAAACCATGCCGGCGCGTTTCCACGGGTCCGGGACGGTCCGACGATTGCGTCTGCCTGAATTCGTGAAGGCGCCGGGAGGCATCCCGATCCGGGCGCGCAATCTCGAACAGCAGTTCTTCATGGACGCGCTGCTGGACGAGGGGATTTCGCTGATCACCTGTTTTGGCAAGGCCGGCACCGGCAAGACGCTGCTGTCCACGGCCTGCGCGCTTCACCAGACCTGCGACGAACGCGGCCGCTACGACGGCGTGGCGATCTCGCGCCCGGTGATCGCCCTCGGGAAAGACATCGGCTTCCTGCCCGGCTCCCTCGAGGAGAAAATGAAGCCCTGGCTCCAGCCGTATTATGACGCGCTGGAAGTGCTGATGCCGTCCAAGCCGCCGAAGGAGCCGCAATTTGCCGGCAAGAAGACCAGCAAGAAGAAAAAGAGAAAAGAGGAAGCCCTGCTCCAGGCGGCCCATCCGGTGGTCGCCGGCGGCCACGCGGGCGGAGGACCGTTGAAGCCCTACGAACGCCTCATCAAGAGCGGCGTGGTGGAGATCGAAGCGCTCTGCTTCATCCGGGGCCGATCCATCGCCCGGCGATTTTTCATTCTGGACGAAGCGCAGCAACTGACGCCGCACGAGGTGAAGACGATCATCACGCGAATTTCCGAGGGTTCGAAAATCGTGCTGATCGGCGATCCGGCGCAGATCGACAATCCTTATGTCGATTCCCGCAGCAACGGCCTCGTCTACTGCCATAACCGGATGAAGGGCCAGCCCCTCGCCGCGCACATCAAGTTGACCAAGGGCGAGCGGTCGAAATTGGCGGAACTCGCGGCGGACCTGCTGTAG
>DASRKV010000305.1:0-2755 GCA_035648795.1 Opitutaceae bacterium | reverse complement strand
AGCGCCACCACCCTGTTGCCGTCTTTAGCTGGATCGGATTCTATGTCGGCGACGGAATCGAATGGTCATCGATCCATCTTGCGGAATTTTTCGCGGAGCCCATCGGGGTCGAAACCTGCCGCCCGGTAGATTTCCTTTGGGCTGCCCGAGCGCAGGAAGTCATCCATGCCGAAGCTCCGCTCGGCGTGGTCGGCCGGCAGAAGGAACGGATAGAGGAAGCCGCGCCAGCCGTTGTGCAGCGCCACCACGTGCGGCCGCTCGTCGGCTGACAGGATGGCGTCGGCCTTCTTCGGGTCGGTCTTGCGCAGCTCCTCGAACAGTTGCGGCGAGGTCACGGCGATGATCTTGACGTCGTGCCGCTCTTCCAGTTCGGGCAGGATCTCCAGCAGGTTGGCCATCACCTGGCCGCCGCACACGGCAAGCACCAGCTTCGGTTTGCCGCTGGCGCGGAACGGCTTCAACACATAGGCGCCATTGATCGCCTCACGGGCCGGCGGAATTCCGTTGCCGCGCTTGAGGACCGGCACGCCCGGCCGCACCACCGAGAACACCACCGGCTCGCCCAGCTCCGCCGCGTGAAACAGCATCTCGATCGCCTCGTTGGCGTCGAGCGGCTTCATCACCTTGATCCCTGGATAGGCGGTGAACAGCGACATCCAGAACAGTCCGTGGTGGGTCGGCCCGTCCTCGCCCGTCTCGGGCCCATCGTGCGCCGCCACCATGATGAAGAACGCCTTGGCGGCCGGGTTGACCGCGCTATTGATCAGCGTCATGCGCACCGGGTTGGCCATCATGGGGGTGAACACGCCATAGGTGGCGAACGCCGTCATCGGTCGATGGCCACCGGGCAGCGTGTCCTGGCTCATGGCGCACGACATCATCGCCATGTTCTGTTCGGCAATGCCGAAGCGAACGCCGCGGCCCAGCGGATTGTCCGGCCCGACGAGGCCCCAGACCTGCTCGGCCTTGCTGGTCAGCACCGACTTCGCCAGGTCGCCGGCGCCGACGTAGAAGAATGCGGTCTGCCGCATCGCCCAGGCGAACCACGCCTCGGTGGCGCGCCGAGTGGGAACCAGGCTGCCTTCCTCGAACACCAGTTCGGCCGGCAGTTGGGCCGGCCGGCGAAGCGCGCGGTAGTCTTTCAGCGTCCGGCCCGCCAGCGTCGCCGCCATGCGGGATTCGAGCGCCGGTTCGGCGGGGATCTTCGCTGCCGCAACGGCCAGTCGATCCGCCAGGTAATCGCTGTCCGCCCGGCTCAAGCCGTCCACCACCACCGCAAGATCCGCCGCGGCCTCGCCCTTGACGCCGGGAATGGCGAATCCCAGCGCCCGCATCGCCGCAACATAGTCGTCGTGGGCGAGCGGGGTGCCGTGTGAATCGCCGGTGCCTTCCAGCTTGCCGTAGCCCAACCCCTTAATAGTGTGGCAGACCACGACCGTCGGCCGCTCCGCCCCGAACCCCGCGACCGCCAGCCGATACGCATAGGCCAGTTCGCGGATGGCATGCCCGTCCGCTTCGATCACGTTCCAGCCGTGCGATAGCCAGTGGCTCAAGTACGGCGCCGGCATTGCTTCGAAGATCGACCCGTCGATGCCGAATGTGTTGTAGTCCAGCGTCACCACCAGGTTGCCCAGCCCCAGCCGGGCCGCCATGTTGCGCGCTTCGTAGCTCATCCCTTCTTCCGTCTCGGCATCGCCGGCAATGGCGAACGCCTTGGTCGGCAGCCCGCAGGAGCGGTGCAGCAGGGCAAAGCCAAGCGCCGCCGAGAAGCCGTGCCCGGACGAGCCGGTCGAGGTGTCGGCCAGCGCATAGGTCGACTCGACATGCCCGCTCGGCCCACCCCACTTGCGAAAGCGGGCCAGATCCTCGGGGTAAACCACCACCTCGGCGTCGGTGCCGGCCAGCTTGACACCCTTGCGGCGCAGGCTCTCGTAAACCACCGCCCCCAACGCGTGCGACAGCGGCGAACAGTGGCCAGCCGACCACACCACCCGGTCACGCCCGGCCCGCTTCGGCTGCCAGGCGTCGAAGGCCAGCGCTCCGCTGGCCAGCAAGGTCACCAACTGCTCGGTTTTCGACGATGAACCGCCCGGGTGCCCCGACTGCGCGCCGTCCACCGCCGCGAAAATCAGACCCCGAACCACCCGGCACAGTTCGGCGATCCGCTCTTCGTCGATGTCAGGCAGCGGCTCCAACGGCAGTCCGCGCAGGTCGAGATATGTCGCGCCCTCGGGCCGGTGTTGCAGGCGCTCGGGCGCGGCCGCGGCAAGCGACATCCGCGCCGCAGGGTCCAACAGATTGCAGGCAGTGGTAACGACCGACATAAACGTGCCTCCAAGGGGTCAATCGGCCCTGTTCCGGGTGGGGTGCTGCCCCGATCGAGTGGCTCGGTTGCAGTGGCCGAACGCCAACACGCACAGGCCAACTCTCTCGTGGGTTTTCGCCGCGGAGACGTTGATCTGTATCAACTGAACTCCGGGCACATGCGACGGACGAAGCGAGGCTGCGGCTTGTGAACGTCCACAATGGCCGCACTTTTCGGACATGGAGCGATGTCCGAGTTGAGTCCGGCATACGCAGGAAAGCGGACGTCAATCCGCGACAAGTACTCGCATTCCGTCCATCGAATTCGATCTTGGCGCTGCGGCTTCTCGTCGGCGACAGGATAGAGCGCAGCGGTCGCGGCCCCGCTGATCTCCATTTTTGCGACAGTGTCCGCGACCGGACAGACGGCCTTGGATGATCCATTCTATTG
>DASRKV010000304.1:0-5291 GCA_035648795.1 Opitutaceae bacterium | reverse complement strand
GACGGTGCTCGCGGCGCTGCTCTCCGCGATCATTTGGGACCTGTTCACCTGGTGGCTGGGCCTGCCGTCGAGCTCCAGTCACGCGCTCATCGGCGGACTGTGCGGCGCGGCCCTCGCCGTGGCCGGCGGGAGATGGAGCGTCCTCAAATGGTCGGTGATGGATGCGAAGGGCGCCTCGGCCGGTCTTTGGCCGAAGATCGTCCTCCCCATGGTGACCTCGCCGGCGGCGGGATTCATCATCGGCATGCTGCTCATGTTTCTCCTGCTGGTCGCGCTTCGTAATGTCACCCCCCGCGTCGTGTCATTGATTTTCGGCAAGGCGCAATTGTTCAGCTCCGGCTTTCTGGGTTTCAGCCATGGCTCCAACGACGCCCAGAAGACCATGGGCGTGATCGCGCTGGCCCTCTTCACCGGCACGAAAGCCGGAATCTTTGACCATGTGCCGGACTGGCTTTCCTTCCTGCGCACCCCGGTCTTTGATGTGCCGATCTGGGCCAAAGTCTCCTGCGCCTTGACCATGGCAGCCGGCACGGCAGCGGGAGGCTGGCGCATCATCCGCACCATGGGCCACAAGATGGTAAAGCTGCAGCCAATCCACGGATTCGCGGCCGAAACCACCGCCTCACTCATCATTCACGTGGCCACGACCATCGGCGCGCCCATCTCCACGACGCATGTCATTTCGACGTCCATCATGGGCGTCGGCGCCACCAAGCGCTTGAGCGCCGTCAAATGGGGCATTGTCGAGCGCATCGTCTGGGCCTGGGTGCTCACACTGCCCGTCACCGGACTGACCGGCTACCTGCTGATGCTGCTCATCCGCGGCGCCGGCGCCCATTAGGAATAGTCCGCCTCATCCAATACGGACTCATGCAATTGGGGCGATTTTCACCCGCCGTTCCGCGAACTGTCCGGTGCAACATGGGGGGGCGGGGTCGCCGGACCCCGCCGCCTCGGCCAGGACGGATGACGCGTGCGCCGTTCACAACCTGGCGATTCCTCCTGGTCCTCGCTGCCCGGCCACCGGCGGTTCAACCCGAGCGTCAAACAGGGGACCGGGCCGTTACGCTGGCGGGATTTTCTTGACCTCTTCGGTGTGGCGCACGTCCTTGCCTTTGCTCAGATAGATCATCTCCTCGGCGATGTTCGTCGCGTGATCGGCAATGCGCTCGATGGACTTGGAGATGAACATGAGTTCGATCGCGCGGGAGATCGTGGCCGGATCTTCCACCATGAAACTCGTCAGCTCGCGGTAGAGCTGGCGGTTGATGTTGTCCACCTCCGCATCCCGTTTGCAGACGGCGACCGCCTTGGCCTCGTCGACCTGCAGAAAACAATCGAGCGCGTCGCGGAGCATTTCCAGCGTGATGCCGGTCATGCGCGGGAGGTCGATGTAGGGCTTGAGCGGCGGCCCGGCGCTCAACCGGATGGCCCGTTTGGCAATGCTGGTGGCCTCGTCGCCCACGCGCTCTAGATCGTGGCTGGCCTTCATGCCGACGATGACGAGCCGCAAATCGCTGGCGATGGGCGTGCGGAGGTTCATGTACCGCACCGCCTCGTCGTCGATCCTGACCTCCAGCGTGTCCAGCTTGTCATCGGAGGCGATCACCTGATTGGCCAGCCCTGAATTGGCTTCCACCAGGGCCTTGATCGCCGTGCGCACCTGCTCGATGGCCGTTTCGCCCATCAGGATCAGCTGCGAACGAAAGGTTTCGAGTTCGGCGTCAAAGAATCGCTTCATAAGGAATAATGCGGAAACTCACGAACCATTGCCCTGCCGTGTCCAGCCAGAAAAGAAGTGCGCATCAGCCAAAACGGCCGGCGACATAGGCCTCCGTCTGGGGATTGTTCGGGTTCATGAAGATGGTGCGCGTCTCGTCGTATTCGATCAGTTTGCCGAGGTAGAAAAAGGCGGTGCGGCCCGACACTCTGGCCGCCTGCTGCATGTTGTGCGTCACGATGATGATCGTGTAGCTGGCGCGCAATTCGTTGATCAGTTCCTCGATCTTGGCCGTGGCGATGGGATCGAGCGCGGAGCATGGCTCGTCCATCAAAAGAACCTCCGGCTGCACCGCCAGCGCGCGAGCGATGCAGAGGCGCTGCTGTTGCCCGCCCGACAGGCTGGTACCGGGCCGGTTGAGGTAGTCCTTCACCTCCTCCCAGAGAGCCGCCATGCGCAACGATTCCTCCAGGCGGTCCCGGAGCAGCGCCCGGTCGCTCACGCCGTTGAGGCGCAGCCCGACCAGGACGTTGTCCGCAATCGACATGGTGGGAAACGGATTTGACTTCTGAAAGACCATGCCCACCCGCCGGCGGAGGACGGCCGGATCGATCGAAGCAGCATAGAGATCTTCCCCGAAGAGGCGGAGATTGCCGGCGATCCGGGTGCCTGGCGTCAGTTCATGCATGCGGTTGAGCGCGCGCAAAAAGGTGGATTTGCCACAGCCGCTCGGACCGATGATCGCCGTGACGGCCCGGGCCGGGATGCGGATATCCACGTCGTAAAGCGCCTGGGTGGCTCCGTACCACAAGGAGAACCCCGTGATCTCGAAGGCCACTTCCCTCTCCCCCGTCTGGCTGGACGGTGGAATCCGGGGAACGGCAGAGGGAACACTCGCCGGGGGCCGGTCGGCAATCGGTTTCGCTTGAGACTGGTCGGCCATGAGCTTCAGCAGGTCAATTGAATTTGCGGTCGCGGGACAGAACGCGGACCAGGATGTTCAAGCCGAGGATGAGCGCCATCAGCACAAGTGCGCCGGCCCAGGCCTGGCGGTGCCAGTCGTCGTAAGGGGAGATCGCGTACGCGAAGATCTGCAGCGGAAGCGCGGAAATGGGATCTGAGAGGCGATGAGTCCAGAAATTGTTGCCCAAGGCCGTGAAGAGGAGTGGCGCCGTTTCACCGGCTACCCGCGCCGTCGCGAGCAGGATCCCGGTGATAATGCCCTTCAGGGCGGTCTTGACCACGATGACGGTGATGATTTTCCAGCGCGCGATGCCTAGCGCCAGGCCGGCTTCGCGGTAGCCTTGCGGCACCAGCACCAGGACCTCTTCGGTGGTGCGCATGACGAGCGGGATCATCATGAGGCCGAGCGCCACCCCGCCCGCATAGGCCGAGAACGTCTTGAACGGCACGACCAGCAGGCCGTAGACCACCATCCCCCAGACGATGGAGGGCACGCCGTTGAGCACGTCGGCGGCGAAACGAATCCAATTGTTGCCCCGATCCGAGCCATACTCCGCGAGATAAATTCCGCCCATGACACCCAATGGCACCCCGATCACCGCGGCCATCGCCAGCAGCACCATCGTCCCGACGATCGCGTGCGCCATGCCCCCGCCCATTTCTCCCGTCGGCTTGGGCAACTGGCTGAAGAAATTCCAGTCCAGGGAGGACGCGCCCTCGCGGACGAGGAAATACAGGACGAGAAACAACGGGGCCATGACCACCACCGCGCAGCAAAACATCACCATCGCCATGGTCCGGCTTTTCAGCTGGCGCCAGGCGTGCTGCCGGCTGGACGAGGTGATCGGTGAGATATCGGTCATCGGGACTTAGTTGACCTTGCCGGAGCCCGAGCCTCCGAATGCGCGCAGCAGGAGTTGCGCAAGGGCGTTGACCAGAATCGTCATCGCCAGCAGCACCAGGCCGAGTTCGAAGAGTGAGCTAAGGTACAAATCCGTCGTGGCCTCGGTAAACTCGTTCGCGATCACGCTGGCCAGAGTGTAGCCGGGTGCGAACAGTGACGCGCTGATGTCCGGCCGGTTTCCGATCACCATGGTGACAGCCATGGTCTCGCCCAGCGCGCGTCCCAGCCCCAGCACTGCGGCGCCAAACAGCCCGCGGCGGGCATAGCTGAGCACGGCGATCCGGATCACTTCCCAATGCGTGGCCCCCAGGGCGTAGGCCGCCTCCCGTTGCAGATTGGGCACCGACCGGAGAATCTCGCGCGAAACCGAGGTGATGATCGGCAGGATCATGATGGCGACGACGATCCCGCCGGCCAGCATGCTCACCCCGTAAATCGGCCCCTGGAACAGAGGCAGAAAGCCCAACGATTCTTTCAACCACACGAACAGGTGATCGCGCAGCCACGGCACCAGGACGAAGATTCCCCAGAGGCCGAAGATCACGCTGGGCACCGCCGCCAGCATCTCGATGATCATGATGACCGGCTGCCGGATCTTCAGCGGCGCCAATTCGGTGAGATAAAGGGCGGTGGCCACCCCGAGCGGCACGGCGATCAACAAGGCGATCAATGAAGACACGGCTGTGCCGTAGATGAACGGCCAGGCCCCGTATTGGTCGGTCACCGGATTCCACGTCGAGCTCACGAGGAATCGGGGGCCAAATTGCGCGATGGACAGCCGCGAGCTGCGATAGAGTTCCCAGCCGACGAGCGCGATCAGCGCCACCACGGCGCCGGCCGCCAGCAGCGCCAGCCAGCGGAAGGACGCATCCGGCCAACGCGGCCCGACGGGCAGCCTCGTTCGAACGGCAGACCGGGAAGAAGTTTGGACAGAAGGCACAGCCATGTGGAAAACAAGCGGAGGGTGCGTCGACCGCACCCTCCGCCGCTAGTTCGCTGCGTCGGGGCAGCGAGTCAATCCAGTCTCAGTAGGTGATTTCGGCAATTCGTTTCAGCACACGGTCCTGCACATTTTGCGGGAGCGGCGCGTAGTCGAGCGAGGCGGCCATCTTCTCGCCGTCCACGTAGGCCCACTTCAGGAACTCGACGATCTTCTGGCCCTTGGCCGCGTCCTTTTGCTGCTGATAGACGAGCAGCCACGTGGTTCCGGCAATCGGGTAGGCATCGGGACCCGGCGGATTGACCATGGAGAAACGAAAGTCGTCCGGAATCATAGCCGTCGCGAGTGCCGCGGTCACCGAGTCGATCGACGGCGTGACGTAATTGCCGGTGGAATTCTTCATGTCGGCATAGGGCAGATTGTTCTGCTTGGCATAAGCGAGCTCGATATAGCCGAGCGCGCCGGGCACCTGTTTGATCTGGCCGGAAACGCCTTCATTGCCCTTACCGCCGAGACCCGTCGGCCAGTTGACCGACGTATTCTTGCCGACCTTTTCCTTCCACTCGCTGCTCACACTGCTGAGATAGTCGGTAAAGATATAAGTGGTGCCACTGCCATCCGAACGATGGACCACGACGATATCCTGGTCGGGCAGACTGACACCGGGATTCTGGCTGGTAATTGCCGGGTCATTCCACTTGGTGACCTTGCCGAGGAAAATGCCGGCAAGAGTCGCGCCATCGAGCTTCAGGTGCGGGCTGCCG
>DASRKV010000303.1:0-3390 GCA_035648795.1 Opitutaceae bacterium | reverse complement strand
CCGGGGGTGGCCTGCCTCGCCGGAGCTTCACCGAAGGCTGGCGCGCCGTCCCCCGGATGAGGCGCCTGCCGGGAATCGCGAGCAGCGGCTCGACCTTCGGACGGAATCATGCACAACTGATGTTTTCCGGTTTACCCCATGAATCCGATCATTCGCTCCCTGTTTGTCGCCGCGGTGTTCGCAGCACCCGGGCTTGCCGCCAATGACTCCGTGCCACCTGCGCCACGCGAGCGTCTGCTCATGGACTCCAACTGGCGGTTCGCCTTTGGGCACCCCTCAGATCCAGCCCGTGATTTCGACCACGCGACCGGCTACTTTTCCTACGTGACCAAGGCCGGCTACGGCGACGGTCCGGCCGCCGCGGGGTTCGAAGACCGCGGGTGGCGCCGG
Organism: Opitutaceae bacterium; assembly: GCA_035648795.1. GTDB lineage: Bacteria > Verrucomicrobiota > Verrucomicrobiia > Opitutales > Opitutaceae > Fen-1467. The sequence goes on along the minus strand of DASRKV010000303.1, from coordinate 3,000 downwards.
CTCGACCTGCCGCACGACTGGGCTGTGGAGGCGCCGTTCGACGCCAAAGCCAGCCCCAGCCATGGATTCAAGGCCATCGGCCGCAACTTTCCCGAGCGTTCCATCGGCTGGTACCGCAAGACCTTCGCCATCCCGGCGGCCGACCTCGGCCGGCGCATCAGCGTCGAGTTCGACGGCGTGTTCCGCGACTCGGTCGTGTGGATCAACGGCTTCTACCTCGGCCGCCAGCCGAGCGGTTACACCAGTTTCAGCTACGACCTGACCGACTACCTCAACTACGGCGGCGACAACGTCATCGCCGTCCGGGTGGACGCCACGATGGAGGAGGGATGGTTCTACGAGGGCGCGGGCATCTACCGGCATGTGTGGCTGGTCAAGACTGCGCCGCTGCACGTGGCGCACTGGGGCACATATGTGACCACCGAGGTCGCGGAAAACGCGGCCAGCGTCATTGCGCGCACGACCGTTGCCAACGAAGGCGTCGGGGCCGCGACGTTCGATATCGAAGAGAGCATTGTGGATCCCGACGGCCGCGAAATCGCCACCGGCGCAGTGCGCACGCTTTTGGTCGAAGCGGGTTCCACCGGCGAATTGCCCTGTGGGCTCAACGTCCCGCAGCCGCGGCTCTGGTCGCTTGAGTCGCCCGCGCTGTATCGGCTCGTCACGATCATCCGCGCCGGCGGCGCCGTGGTGGACCGTTACGAGACGACCTTTGGCATCCGCACCATCCGTTTCGACCCCGACCACGGCTTCTTCCTCAACGGCCGGCACGTCGAGATCCACGGCACCAACAACCACCAGGACCATGCCGGCGTGGGCGTGGCGCTGCCCGACGCGCTGCAGGCCTTCCGCGTTGCCCGGTTGAAGGAGATTGGCGTGAACGCCTACCGTTGCTCGCACAACCCGCCGACGCCCGAGTTTCTCGACGCCTGCGACCGTCTCGGCCTGCTGGTGCTCGACGAGAACCGTCTCATGGGCCCGAGCCCGGAGCAGCTGGGCCAGCTGGCGAGTATGATCCGCCGCGACCGCAACCACGCGAGCGTCATTCTCTGGTCCCTCGGCAACGAGGAGTGGGCGATCGAGGGCAATATCAAGGGCGCCCGCATCACCGCTTCGATGCAGGCGTTTGCGCACCGGCTCGACCCGACGCGCCGCATCACGGTGGCCAACAGCGGCGGATGGGGCGGCACCTCGACGGTGATCGATCTGGTCGGCTACAATTACATCAACCAGTCCAATCCCGACGAACAGCACGCGAAATTCCCGCACCAACCGGGCGTCGGCACCGAAGAGGCGACGACGCCTGGCACCCGCGGCATCTATGTCGAAGACCCGCCGCGCACCCACGTTGCCTTCCAGTCCCCGGGCGACACCGGCGGCAACCTTGAGAAGGGCTGGAAATATTACGCCGGCCGGCCCTTCCTCGCCGGGCTGTTTTTCTGGACCGGATTCGACTACCGCGGCGAGCCGATGAAGTACGACTGGCCCGAGATCTACGCGCAATTCGGCCTCCACGACGGGTGCGGTTTCCCGAAGGACACCGCCTATTACCTCAAATCGTGGTGGACCGACGAGCCCGTGCTCCAGCTCTATCCGCACTGGAACTGGGCAGGCCGGGAGGGCCAGGAGATCGCCGTCGTCTGCTTCAGCAATCACGAGGCGGTCGAGCTGTTTCTCAACGGCGTCTCGCTCGGAAAGAAAGACATGCCGCGCAACGGTCACCTCGAGTGGAAGGTCGCGTACGCGCCCGGCGCGCTCGAGGCCCGCGGCTACCGCGGCGGCAAGGTGGTCGCGACGACCCGCGTCGAGACCACCGGCGCACCCGCACAACTCGTGCTCACGCCCGATCGCACGGTCATCAACGCTGACGGCGCCGATGCCGTGGTCTTCACCGTCTCCGCCCACGACGCGCAAGGGCGCGCCGTTCCGACCGCCGGAAACCTGGTGGACTTCGATGTCACAGGCGGCCGGATCATCGGCGTCGGCAATGGCGATCCGGGCTGCCACGAGGCGGACCGGTTCACCGAGACCGTCACGCTGCTTTCGGTGGAAGACTGGCGCGGTCGCCTCGCGCCCACCGGCACGGCCGCGCCCTCGGCGCCGGAATCGCTGCAACCTTTCCCGCGCTTGGGCAACTGGCTCGCCCCGCTCCCCAAGCCCGGCGAAATCTACGATCTGGCCGGCGCGTTCACCCTGCCGGCAGTGCCCGCCGGCGCCAGCGTGGAATTGTTCCTGCCGGCACTCGGCATCAAGACCACGCTCTGGCTCAACGGCCATGAGCTGGCCCGCGACATCGACACCTCGACAGTCGGTCCGGCGCTCCGGCTCGACCCGGCGCAACTGGTCGCGGGCGTGAACCGCGTGCAGCTCATGGTGACGCCCTTCGAGGACAAGCGGAATCACATTCCCGAGCTTACGCGGCTCGGCTTCGTGCATGTTGTGACACCCGCGCCACCGGCGCGGCGCAGCTTGTTCAGCGGCTTGGCGCAGGTCATCGTGCAGTCCACGCAGGAGCCCGGCGAGATCCGGCTCACCGCGAAGTCTGACGGCCTGCCTCCGGCCGAAGCCACCGTCACGGCCCGGCCCGCGACCTTGCCCGCCGCCGTGCCGTGATCTGTGGTTGAATTGATTTGCCGAGGATATTGGCGGGGGCCATCGGAAGACGTCAGGGCCAATCGGAAGACGTCAGGTCTTGACTCTTGACAGGGGCTTCATCGGATCGCGCTCCCCTGAAACGAAATAGTTCTTGCCGAGTTTTCGCTGGTCATGAGATCCGCTGACTGGCGCCATGGAAAGGCCGGCCAAGAACCATGACGCCTCAATAAAACAGATTCCGGTCGAGGCTGCGGTACTGGATCGCTTCGAGCAGGTGAGGGGCGGCGATGGTCTCGGCGCCGGCGAGGTCGGCGATGGTGCGCGCGACCTTGAGAATGCGGTCGTAGGCGCGGGCCGACAAGTGCAGCTCTTCCATGGCCTGCTGCAGCACGCGGCCGAGAGTGG
>DASRKV010000302.1:0-3171 GCA_035648795.1 Opitutaceae bacterium | reverse complement strand
CGAGCCTCCGGCGCGGGTCGAGGCGGCGGCCGATGAAATCCTGGCCGCTTCCAACGAACGGCAGGAGGCCGGGCCGTTTTGGACCCGGCAACTGCGCCGGCCCATTCTGTTGGCGGTTCTGATCGCTTTCTTCAACCAGCTCTCCGGCATCAACGCCGTCCTGTACTTCGCCCCGCGCATTTTCGAGCTGACCGGCTTGGGGGCCAAGGCGGCGCTCCTCCAATCGGTGGGAATCGGGATCACCAACCTGCTCTTCACGTTCGTCGGACTTTGGCTGATCGACCGCCTCGGACGGCGGACCCTGCTCTACATCGGTTCGTTCGGCTACATCTTTTCGCTTGGACTGACCGCTTGGGCATTTTTCAGCGGGCATTATGCCATCGTGCCGGCCTGCATTTTCGCCTTTATCGCGGCTCATGCCGTCGGACAGGGGGCCGTTATCTGGGTGTTCATTTCCGAGATCTTCCCCAACCGACACCGGGCGACCGGCCAGGCGCTGGGCAGTTTCACGCACTGGGTTTTCGCCGCCCTGCTCACGACCTTCTTCCCGAGCATGGTGACAGCCTTTCCCCCGGGCTACGTGTTCCTCTTTTTTTGCGGCATGATGGTGCTGCAGCTCCTCTGGGTGCGGCTGATGGTGCCGGAGACCAAGGGCATTTCGCTGGAGCAGATCGAGCAACGGCTGGCCGGGGCGCACTCGGGCTCGATCTCCAGCTAAAGCCCGGCGTCATCCCGTGCATTCCGCCATCGGCCCTTGCCGCAAACGGGCGGCGAGCCGCGTCTGACGCGGTGAAAATGTGGGATAAACATGCGCCATGACCCTATGCCTTGATCCCCGCAGCAACCGGTCCAAGAACTTCGGAGACGCCCGCGGAGTTGGTGGTGGATTTGTCTCCATCCGCTTCTTTGGCATGGTCTCTGGTTCGAGAATTGCCGGGATATGCCCAAGTTTAACATCGCCTCATACACGGCCATCTTCGTCGCGATAGTCGCGCCGACCGTGATCGCCCCGTCGGCGGAGCTTCCTGCCTGGGCCTATCCGGTAAATCCAATGGGCGTCGCGCCGACCGCGGACGACGGCAGCGCGCAACGCGTCCCGAATAGCGCGGCCGCGTTTACCCGCACCCAGATCGCCGCGATCGGCGGCGAGGTCCCGGACTGGCATCCCGATGAACACCCCCCGATGCCGGCCATCGTGGCCAGGGGGCGCGCGCCGCTGGTGTACGCCTGTGGCTATTGCCATCTGCCGACCGGTGCCGGCCGGCCGGAAAACACCAGCCTCGCCGGCCTGACGCCCGCCTACATCAAACAACAGATGCTGGCCTTCCGCAATGGCGACCGACCGGGCTCCGAACCCTTCCGCCTGCCGCAAACTCTGATGATCGCCGTGGCGAAAGAGGCGACCGAGACCGAAATCGCGGAGGCCGCGGCTTACTTCGCGTCCCTGAAGCCGGTGTCCTTTGTCCGCGTGGTGGAAACGTCGTCCGTTCCGAAAACCGTCGTGGCCGGCTGGACGCTGACGATGGCGCCAGGCGGCGGGTCGGAACCGATGGGCTGCCGGATCATCGAAATGCCCGAAGACTTCGAGCGCTTTGAACTTCGCGATTCGCGGGCACCCTACGTCGCCTACGTGCCAATCGGGAGCATTGCACGCGGGGCGGAGCTGATCGCGACTGGCGGCAAGGGCAAGACGGTGCAATGCGTCGCCTGTCACGGGCCGGAGTTGAAGGGGCTGGCCGACGTGCCGCGTCTCGCCGGCCGTTCGCCGGGCTACTTGATTCGGCAGCTCTACGATCTTCGGAATGGCACGCGGAAAGGGGGGACTTCAGCGCTCATGAAACCGGTCGTCGCCCATCTCACCGATGAAGACATGGTGGCCCTCGCCGCCTGTCTCGCCAGCCGCGAACCGTAGGCAGGAAGGGAAAACAGCCCGCGGTCACGGTCGCCTTGCCGGAATCGCGCCCAGAGCGGCCAAACCATACATGCACGCTGATGGATTGGTCGCCGTCGGCGGCCTACGTGGAAGTCGATTTCGCGGATCGCCAGAAAGGCTCAGGCCGCACATATACCATCGACACTTGCCGCAAACGACGGAGGTTCCTGCCTGATGCGGGAAAACTCAGGAATCAATGTGCGGCCCGACGTCTTCGGATTGAACCCCCAGGTACTGCTGCACCAGATCCGGGCCGTGCTCGATGGGTGCAAGGAACCGGAGTCAATCGGCTCTGCGGCGCCCTACTGACACTTCGCGGCGCTCTGCTCCCCCACCGGCGTCATGCCCCCATGACCGTCAGTTTTTCGGCGACCGAGCCTCGTTCATACAATCGCACCACGTTAAGTATCCGGCTGGTGACAAATCCGGGATGAAGCACCCGCCACCCGATCAACGCGGCCCATTGGTCAGCCAAATCGGCACGCGCGGCCAGCGCCCCCGGGTCGGGCTCGGCTGCAGCCGCCGTGGCGAGTTCCCAAGCGCAATCACGGGCTGCGCGCAGGCTGAAATTGATCACCGCCTCATCGGCGCCCCCCGCCAGACCATCGAGCCACCGCAAGGGATGCCAGACCTGCGCCAAACGGTCTTCCACGCCTTTGACCAGTCCGGCCAGGAGCTGGTTGATGCGATCGAAATCTCCCTTGAGTTCGGCGATCTGCGGTCCCGGCGCGGTCGCTGCTGCAGCCAGACCGAGGTCAAGGTTGATGTGCGCGTTCATCCCAAGCAGCAGGTGCTGCAGGACTACCGGCCAAAAGGTGCGCTCGATGCTGAAAGCGGCGCTCCATGCCGCGCCCACTTTCTCACCGGCTTCGCGACGGCCCCACGCCTCCAGATACCGGCTGGCAAAGATGACGTCAAATCGCTCCATGCGGGGTCCGTTCTCAAACCACCCGGTGGAGATCCGTGTCTGCACCTCGACGGTTACCATTCGATAGAGCGCGGCAAAGTAGCCGTCACAGGATCCGCGCTCTCGGCTCTGATTTACAATGAAAGTCAACCGGTCAATCACTTCGTCGATCGTCCGGATTGGTTCCATTGTGGAGTAACAGGATTGGCCTCCAGTATATCATTGCCCCGGTCCGCGGCAACTGGGTGGTTGAGATTCGGAGCAGTCACCACGATGCCGCATCCCCAAGTCAAAGAACTTGAGATTCGAATCGTGAACGGCCAGTCGCCCT
>DASRKV010000301.1:0-2910 GCA_035648795.1 Opitutaceae bacterium | reverse complement strand
GCTCATGACCGGGACGCGGCACATCAACCTGCTCGGCAAACCGGATTGGGACGGAGCGTTGCGGGTTATGGAGATGGTCGAAAACACATTCCCGAGCGACAGTCTTGAAGCCTCCATGACCCGGCACTGGGCCGCTGCCTGCGGCTTGCTGACTGGCGATGGCCGCGTCCGGCGACGGGGGCAGGAGCTTCTGGCGGTCAATCAGCAGACAGCGGCGCGGTTCGGCCACCAAGCTACAGTTTCCAAACTCCTCTCCCTCACCCCGGAGCTGGGCCTGTCCCGAGGGCTTGAGGCCATCTGGGTCCGCAAGGCGCTTTACCAAAATGCGTTTCGGCTCAAGTAGTTGCCAAGAGCGTTACGAATTCACACCCGGATGCTAGTTCCCTGATTCTCCTTACTGCGCGAGGCTGGGTGCTACGAGCCAGCCCTCATGCAGAAAGATGATTTCCAGATCCTGCGATTCCGAGTCTTCCGCGACCTGCGCGGATCCGTTCAATCCGTTAGTGGGGGAAGACGCAACGGTAAACCGGCGGTCTTTTTTCCCCGGAGCCTCGCCGAACCGCCGGACCCGGCGGCCGAGCAACCAGCCCTCTGCGAGCAACCGCGGCTGTTCGTCAACCTGAACGCGCTGGAGCGGGAAACCTGGCGCAAGATCCTGCAAGCGCAGTCCATCGCCAGCATTGCCAAACAGGAAGGCGTCTCCCGGGCCGCGATCTATGCCCGCATCCAAGGCAACAACAAAGGCCAGGGCGGGATGGTCGCAAAGAATTTTTGGGTCCTGCTGTGGTGGCTACTCCGGCAGCGGTCCCTTTTCCAAGAACACTATGATTGAAAAACTGCTTGCCGCGGTCTGGAACAGGCTCGCGGCTTCCAACAAATCGACCGCCGAACAGGGCTCCGGGCTGGATCTTGGCTTCCAGGTCATCGACGGCGAGGTCCTGCGACGCCGCGCCCATCTTCCGCAATCCAAGCGCGCCGAACATTTGGCGATCTTAGGCAAGACCGGCCAGGGCAAATCCTTTTTCCTTCGCCACCTGGCCGGCCAAGATATTCAGCGTGGCCAGGGTTTCGTCTTCTTTGATCTTCACGGAGACACCATGCCGTTCCTGTTGCGGCTCATTGCCGCGGAGGAGCGCAAGCGGGGCGCTGACCTCAGTGAAAAGCTGATCGTCATCGAACCCGGCGACCCAGAATTCTCGGTCGGGCTGAACGTGCTGGAAGCCCAGGCGGGCCAGCAAAGCTATGTGCAGCTTGCCGAGTTCGCGCAGATTCTCAAAGCGCGCTGGCACTTGGATTCGCTCGGGGCCAGGACCGAAGAGCTGCTGCGCAACGCCCTGCACGTGCTGGCGGACAACGGCTGCACGCTGCTGGAGATCTCGCCGCTGCTCACCCACGCCGCATTCCGGGCGGCCTGCCTCAACCGGGTGCAGAGCGGCGAAGTCTCCAATTACTTCCGCACTCGCTTTGACACCCGCAGCGAAGCCATGCAGGGAGTCTACCGCGACGCGATCTTAAACAAGGTTTCGGGCTTTACCACGGACCAGCGCTTCCGCCACATCCTGGGCCAGCAGCACTCGACGTTTTCCCTGCTGGAGGCCATGGACCGGGGCCGGTGGGTAATCCTCAATCTCGACAAGGGGCGGCTCGGGGAACAGGCCTCGACCCTCGGCAGCCTGCTTTTGACCAAACTCAAGAACGCCCTGTTTGCCCGCACGCGGCGGCAGTTATTCACCCTGTACTGCGACGAGATCCAAAACCTCGTCGCCTATGATGCCGGCCTGGACACGCTGCTTTCCGAAGCCCGCAAGTTCGGCATCTGTATTGTTTCCGCCAACCAGTTCTTGGAGCAGTATCCGGCGCAGATGCGCGCCGCCATCATGGCCGTCGGCACGCACGCGTTCTTTCAGCTTTCCAGCATCGACGCCGACAAGATGGCCAACTCGCTCGACGGCGGCAAGCGCCTCGCAGAACTGCTCAAGAACCTGCCCAAGCGGCACTTAGTCATCAAGAGCGGCAGCCGCCGCCCTCAGGAAGTGCTGGTGCCCAATGTCGCCGACCTCGGCGGTGATTACACCGACCTGTACAACCGCTGTCGGGCGCGCTGGGCCAGGCGCCGCATCGACATCGAAGCCGAGATCGGCCAGCGCCAACAGCAGGCCAACCGCCGAACCGAGGAGGTGCTCAATGACTGGGAGTAAGCGCACGGGCCTGGTGGTCCAGGAACGCGACCGGCAGTTGCTGTCCGAACTCGCCGTCATGCGGATTATCGACCGCGAAATGACCAAACTGGTGGCCGGCTTTAATTCAACCCGCCGGGCCAACGCGCGGCTGCTGCAACTCACCCGGACCGGCCTTCTGCGCCGCTTCTTTGTCGGTAGCATCGCCCACGGCCGCAAGGCCGTTTACACCCTCTCGCCTAAAGGCGGTGAGCTCGTGGCGGCCAAGCTCGGCGGCATCAGCCGCCCCGCGGGCCGGCTCGTTATCGGCGATGCCTTTGTCGAGCACCAGACCAGCATCAACGAGATTTATCTTGCCGTAAAACACGCCCCCGTTCCACAGGCTGGCACCCGCCTGCGCCGCTGGATCACCTTCCGCCAGTCCATCTCCGAGGCCATCAAATTGACGCCGGATGGCTACATCGATCTCGCCTTAGGCGACTCCATCCGCGCCATGTTCCTGGAAGTGGACCTGGGTACCGAGGCGCTGAAGGTCTGGCAGCAAAAGACCGCCTCTTACCTCCAGCTTGCGGTCTCGGGCGAGTTCACCCAGCGCTTCGGACAGCCGCAGTTCCGGGTACTCGTGGTGGCGGGCTCGGAAAAGCGCCTGGCCAACATCCGCGCGACCGTGGCCAAGTCCACGGACAAGATCTTCTGGTTCACGACTTTCGACATCATTCACCGCGACGGCTTC
>DASRKV010000300.1:0-3912 GCA_035648795.1 Opitutaceae bacterium | reverse complement strand
CTATCCGTTTTTCTGCACGTTTCCCGGCCACCTCCAGGCGGGGATGCGGGGAGTATTGATTGGAAATGATCCGCGGGCTTTCCGCCCGGACCTTCGATTGTTGGCGGCCTCCACCAGCGATGATTATCGCCGGGCGTATTTTTTCCGCCCCAGAACACCGAGCAGCCAGATCGCGCCGACGAGCAGCAGGATCAGCCACCACATGAACCGCAACTCGCGCAGGGCGAGTTCGGTGACATAGAGGAAGCCGGGGACGAACACGCAGAGCGCGACCACCAGGACGATCGTCAGCGCGAGGCTCAGCCGGTTCCGCGGTGCGGGCATGCCTTCATCAAGCTTCGGTCGCCACCACGGACAAGCGCGAAACGTACGGATCGTCGGACGGTGCCGGCGAGGTGGATGATGCCAGCGGACCGGCGGCCTGCGGTTTCCACGCCCAACCGGAAGACCTCGCAGTGGGATCAAAGGTGGAAATTTGCGGATTGAGATTTGGAACCAGACCGCATTGTTGCCCAACAAACGAAGCGGACATGACCAGACTCGATCAGTCGGAGCAGGACCTGGCGGTGGCGGAAATCCAGGGGCTTTACGGGCCATTCACCTTTACCGAGCGGCTCCTGCAGAAGATCTGGTTGCGCGGGGAGTTCGATGCGGAGCGGGCGGTGGTGGAAGACGGCCGGCCGTTGCGCATCCTGCAGCCGGGGCGGTGGAATCTGCTCGGCGGACCCGATTTCCGTCACGCGCGCCTGCGGCTCGGCAATGAGGAACTGGCGGGCGACGTCGAACTTCACTTGTACGCGGACGATTGGGGGGCGCACGCGCATGCCGCCGATGGCGCCTACGACCAGGTCGTGTTGCACGTCGTGCTGTTTCCGCCTCCGGTGGGCGGGCAGGCGCGCCGGGCCGACGGCAGTCCGCTTCCGACCCTGGTGCTGCTGCCGTTGCTCCTGCACGATCTGGAGGAATACGCGGCCGAGGATGCGGTGGAGGCCCTGGCCAGCCGCACGGATTGGCGGGCCACCGAGGAACTCTCGCGCCTGCCGGCGGCCGGGGCGCGCACGGTGCTGCTGGCGCAGGCCGGGGAACGCTGGCGCCAGAAGGCGCGTTTTGCGCGGCGGCGGGTGGAGCGCCTGGGCTGGACGGAAGCCTGCCACCACGCCGCGCTCGAAATCCTGGGCTATCGCTTCAACCGGACGCCGATGCTGAAGATTGCCGCCCGCGCGCCGCTGGGGGAATGGGCCGCGGGGAGGGCAGACGTGAATGTGCTGTTCGCGGCCGAGGCGGACACCTGGAGCCTGCAGGGCGTGCGCCCGGCGAACCATCCCAGTCTGCGTCTTGGCCAGTATGCCGTCTGGACCCGGGCCCGGCCCGACTGGCCCGAACTGCTGGTAAGATTTGCTGAACGCTTCCCGACGTTTGCGCCGGAGGACAACACGCGCCCGACGGCGGTCGTGCGCCGGCAATGCGGGTTGTCCGTCCTACGCGCACGACTGGCGCGGGAGATCACGACGGACGCGATCGGCGGCACGCGACTCGACAACCTCGTCTGCGACGGATTCCTGCCGTTGCTGGCGGCGAGAGTGGAGCGGAACCTGTTTCCGCTCTGGTTTCATTGGTTTGTCGGTGACCTGCCGCCGCGGCTGGGAACCATCCTCAGGTCGCTGGCGATCTTTGATGGCCATGCCCAACCCGCCTGTCACGGTCTGGCGCAGGGCCTGCTCGGCTGGATGTTGGCGCGGGAGGCGGGCGCGCCCGGAGCCTGATTCTGGAGCGTCTGGCGGCTTGGGGACGAATCGCGCTGCCCCCGCTCCGCCATTTCAGGCTGGAGACGGCCGCCAGGAACCGCGAAATGGAGGCATGGCAAAGAAGCGCGTGGGTATTCTTTTTGGCGGAAAGTCCGTCGAGCACGAGGTATCGCTCCAATCGGCCCGCAATGTCTATGAGGCGATCGACCGGGAGAAGTTCGAGGTCGCGCTGATCGGCATCGACAGGGCGGGTCTGTGGCACGTGTGCGACGCGGCGCTGCTCGGCGCCGCGACTTCACCGACGGCCGAACTCGCGGCCGGCACGGCGGGCGGGGCCCTGGCGCTCGTGCCGGGCGAAACGAAACACGCGCTGATCGAAGCAGGTTCGCAGCGGGGATTGCCGAGGCTCGATGTGGTCTTTCCCGTGCTCCATGGCACCTACGGCGAGGATGGCACGGTGCAAGGGTTGTTGAAGCTGGCCAATGTTCCCTTCGTCGGGGCGGGCGTGCTGGGGTCGGCCGTGGGCATGGACAAGGACATCGCCAAGCGGATCCTGCGCGACGCGGGCATCCCGGTGACGCGCTCCGTCACCCTCACCACGCGCACCGCCGCGGGGGTGACGTTCGAGGAACTGGCGGAAAAATTCGGAGCGCCGTTCTTCGTGAAGCCCGCCAATTCTGGCTCCTCCGTCGGAGTCAGCAAGGTGCACGACGCGTCCGGCTGGGCCGCCGCGCGTGCCGAGGCGCTGCGCTACGATCGCAAGCTGCTGGTGGAGGAATTCATCCACGGCCGCGAAATCGAGGTGGCCGTGCTGGGCAACGACGACCCGCAAGCCTCGGTGCCGGGCGAGATCATCCCGCAGCACGACTTTTATTCCTACGAGGCGAAGTACCTTGATGAGAACGGAGCGTTGCTGCGCATTCCCGCCGACCTGCCCCCGACGGTGCGCGACCGCGTGCGCCAGCTTGCCGTGGAAACGTTCACCGCGCTGGAATGCGCCGGCATGGCCCGGGTGGATTTTTTTGTCTGCGCCGACGGTCGCGTCTACGTGAACGAGATCAACACGATTCCGGGGTTCACGAAGATCAGCATGTACCCGAAGCTGTGGGAGGCGACCGGCTTGCCGTACGGGCAGTTGATCGAGCGGCTCCTTGATCTCGCGGTCGAGCGGCACCGGCGCGAACAGAAGCTGGAAACCTCCTATCACTCGGCGGGTTGATCGGGCGGACCATTCGCTGGCGCTCGCGGATATGGATGGAAGGCCATGTGGAACTCAGGAAAGCGGGAACCTGAGTTCCTGATTTCCACATTGGGAACCGCCTGCTGGCGCTCGCGGTCACGGGGAGGAACCGCTCGCGGCTACGAGCGATGCTAGCCGTTGGCCCAGCTCTCCACCAGAGGAAGCCGCTTGACCGGCGCAAACTCGACGAAGCGGTACGTCGCGACCTTGTGCACCTGGTAGGGATCCTGCCGGAAGAAGGACTGCAATTCATCGAGCGACGGCGCCCGGGCGATGACGATGCCGCCGGTGCGCGGATTCTGCGGTCCGGACATGAGCAACCAGCCGCGGTCATAGCCGGTCTGGAGAAAGGCGCGGTGTTCCGAAAGAATGGCGTCGATTTTTTCGATGGACGCCACGTAGGTGACTTCAACGACGAAATGTTTCATGGCGGGTGGTGGCGCACAGAATTGCATCGCAGACGGCACCTGTCAAAGCCCCGTCACCAGATCTGTCAGCGCGCGCCGGCTCGTGCGGGGCGGCGACTCGGCCGGATAACCGAGCGGCAGGATAACCACGGCGCGCTGGCCGGAAGCGAGGCCGGCAGCGCGGCCGGCCGCCGCCTCGTCCACCGCGTCCACCCAACACGAACCCAGGCCGAGCTCGACGGCCGCGAGCATCGCGTTGCAGACCGCGGCACAGGCGTCCTGCAGAGAGTAGACCTGCTCGCCGCGCGGTCCGTATTTCGCGGCGGACCGGGCCGGATCGGCGGCGAAGACCAGCACCACCGGTGCGGTCGCCAGGAATTTCTGTCCGGCCGCGGCGGCGGCCAGCGCCTGTTTTTGCGCGTCGTCGCGCACCACGTAGATCTGATAAGCCTGCAGGTTGGCGGCGGACGCGGCGCGGTTGGCGGCGGACAAAATCGTCTCGAGCTTCTCCGGCTCGATG
>DASRKV010000299.1:0-2609 GCA_035648795.1 Opitutaceae bacterium | reverse complement strand
TCGATAATTGTTTGGAGTTCATACTGAAGTCCTGCTCCGACTAGGGTGGGCGCGCCTCCTGCCCCGCTGGGGGCGTGACGGCCGGGGTCGTCGACGGCGCCGCTTGGTTGGGCTCGCTCTTCATCTTGTGGTGGGTTGCTGTATCATCGAAGACGGAAAAGCCCAAGCGCTCATAAATAATCCGAGCTGGATTCGGTCGAAGTACCTGGAGAAAAACGCCTTTTTTCGCTCTGCTGGCATCGGCAAGAATAGAACGAATAACAGCCGAGCCGATGTCCTTTTTTTGGAAGGCCGGCAACACTTCAATCAGCGAGAGAAAGAGATGGTCTTCCCTCTCCTCGACTTCAAGCAAGCCGGCGTCGTGGCCGTCCACTTGAATGATCCGGATGCGCGCGGGATCAAACTTCTCTTCGAACATCCGGCGCTGAGCAGAGTCTTCCCAGCCGTAAACGGCCGCGACGTATTCGCGCATGGTGGCTCGGTGTAGTTCGAATAGCCATTCGCAGTCCTCTCTTACGGCCTCTCGATACGTGGGTGTAAGTGCAGGCATTTTTCGCCGAGCAGTGTACTATGCGGCGGCGGGGGTTGCGTTATATCCAAGTTGGTTCGGGGCTGTTTCTTGGGGCCGCCGGGTTCATCGCACGCGCCTGATATCGTTGTTTGAAAATCTCTTGGAAATCAAGACCCGAGTCGGGCAATCCCTGGTGCCCAAAGGATTTCGCCGGCGTTCGCTTCCACCGGCACGCACGGAAGGAACAACGCAAGGGCGGGTGCCGCGCCCCCGGCGAACTCCGGTGGAATACCTGCTAGTCCGCTCTCGATTCGTTCCTTTCGAGTTGGTTTTATTCCCGCCGGACCCAAGACTTCGGACCGGTTTCATGTCGTCCTTTTCCCAAAACGTGGTGATCGTCTTCGAATACGCCCTGGCCATCGCCGGCCTCTGGTATATTGGCCGGCTCTTTTTCAGTTCGGCCGGGCGGGCGGCGAAAGCGCGGCCGGCGGCTTTGCCGGGCTGGGAAGTGCCGCCGGCTGATTTTCTGTTTCTTGGCTGGCTTGTATTGTCGCTCGGGTTTCTTGGGCAACTGCTGTTGCGGGTCACGGCCGGCCCGTTTCTTGAGCGCCAATCTGAAGGCGCCACGCTTGAACTGTTGTTGGCCGGATCGATGTTTCATTTCGCGGCGGCGGTTACCTGGTTCGGTGGCCGCGCCTGGGCCCGCCGGCATCGGCCGGCGGCAATCCGGCCCTACGCGTCCGTCACGCTCGCCGGGTTGCGGCAGACGTTTCGCGGCGGCTCGCTGGCCTTTCTCGCGGTCATGCCCCTGGCCGCTGGCACCGGTTTGATTTGGGAACGTTTCCTTCAGACCACGGGTTTGCCGACCGAGCGGCAGGAACTCGTGGATCTGTTCCTGCAAACGAAGTCGCCGGCCTTGCTCGGCTGCTTGATCGCGCTGGCGCTGGTGGTCGCCCCGGTCTGCGAGGAACTCGTCTTTCGTGTCGGGATCTTTCGCTTCCTCCGCACCCGGACCCCGCGCTGGGTCGCGTTCGGGGTCAGCGCCGGCCTTTTCGCGCTCCTGCACGGCAACTGGATGAGCGCCCTGCCGTTGTTCATCCTCGGCCTGGTCTTCGCCGTCAGCTACGAGCGCACCGGCCGGATGGCGGTCCCGATCCTCGCCCATGCCCTCTTCAACCTGAACTCCCTGCTCCTGGTGCTGAGTGGCGTCGACAAGTGATCGCTAGAACCCCTCGTTCGCCTTCTCCCTGATTCCCCGATTTCTCACCCTTCACTCTTTCGCCTCCCGGTGCATCCGTTTGCCAGACGCCCTGCAGATTCCGTTTCCGCCCTCGGCGAAACGCGGCTGATCGCCGCCATCCGCCGCTGGCTGGGCGCTGCTTGTCCGCCGCCGCCGCGCGGCATCGGCGACGACTGCGCCGTGCTTCCCGCCAACTCGCGCCAGCAATTGATCACCACGGATCCCGTGATTTACGGCCAGCATTTTGACGATGCCGTGCCGCCGCGCGCGGTCGGGGCGAAATTGCTCAAACGCAACCTGAGCGATCTGGCCGCCATGGGGGCCCGGCCGACCGCCGCCGTCGTCGCGCTCGCACTCGATCCGCGCGTCAGCACGCGCTGGCTGGAACAGTTCTATCGCGGCCTCGCCGCCACGGCCCGGCGATTTTCCGTTCCCGTCGTCGGCGGCGACGTCGCGCAGAGCGATGGTTTTCTCGGGGCGTTTCTCACGCTTTGCGGAGAAGCCACGGCTCCGCGGGTGGTGTTGCGCACCGGCGCGCGAACCGGCGATTGGATCTACGTCACGGGCACGCTGGGCGGCAGCCTGCTCGGCCATCACTGGCGGTTCAGCCCGCGGCTGGCCGCGGGCGAATGGCTGGCGCGGCGCGGCGAGGTGCGCGCGATGATGGATCTCAGCGACGGCCTGGCCAAGGATCTGCCGGCCCTCACCCCTCCCGATGCCGAACCGGCCATCGACGGAAACATGGTGCCGGTCAGCGCGGCCGCGGGTGCGCTGGCGCGCCGCACCGCGCGAACGCCGCTCTTTCACGCACTCTGCGACGGCGAAGACTACGAACTCGTCTTCGCCGTGGCCGGTCGC
>DASRKV010000298.1:0-6479 GCA_035648795.1 Opitutaceae bacterium | reverse complement strand
CGGGTATGCCCACGCCCAAATCCAACGATCCGTTGCACGGCATCACCCTGGAGAAGATTGTCACCCGGCTGGCGGAAGAGCAGGGCTGGGCGGAGCTGGGCCGGCGCATCCCGATCCGCTGTTTCCTCCATGACCCGAGCGTGAAATCGAGCCTGACCTTTTTGCGCAAGACCCCGTGGGCGCGGAAAAAGGTCGAAGCTTTCTACGTCCAATCGCTGCCGCCGCGGTGAGCAGCCAGCGCCTCGTTGTTGGCGGCATGGACGATGATGGCTGTCACGGCTTGACCTTCTGGTGGAGCGCCGGGAGGCGCGTGCGATAGAAGTCGGGGACCTGTGATTCCATCTCGGCGAGGGGCTTCACCGGCACGAGATCCATCACGTCGGCGGGGGACAGCCCGGAGTCGACGAGCGGGCGGGCGCCGCCTGGTTCTGCTGCCGTTTTTTGGCCAGGTCTGCAGAACCGGCCTCTTTGCCGGCATAGAATCCACTCACGGTTGCCTCATAGCGTTCAGCATCGCCTTCGGAAGTGCACAAGCAGCCGGGTGAGGCATAGTCCGCGCCGGCGAGGCGGTAACCCATGGCGTAGTACTCGAGATAGGCGGCTCTTGCCTTAGGATTACCATCAAACGGGGTCTGCGCCGGAAGGGGAACGGTCAGCTCCGTCGATTCAGTCAACGGGGGAACGTTTGCAGTCGCTTCCGGCGGGCTTGCCATCTTGAGGCTGCACCCACTGGCCAATATCCCTGCAAACCCGCAGAACAATAGATGGCACGTTTTCATGCGATTCAGCAGACCTCGATGTCCGCCAAGATGGTTCGTAATCAGTATTTGTTTCATTTCGCAACGACCCCAATCAGCCCGCCGCCGTGACCACCAGCCACGCCGCGCCAGCGAGCACGAACAAGCCACAGGCGCGGCGCATCCAGACCGCTCCTCGGGAGTTCCCATGCCAATCGAGCACCCGCTGCACTTTCTCGGCAGACGCACCGGCGACCACGATCAACGTGCAATGCCCGATGCCGTAGGCCAGGAGCAACAGCACCGCGAAGCCGGGCTGGGTGCGCGCCACGCCGAAGATCACCCCGAGCACAGGCGCCAGATACGCGAACGTACACGGTCCGAGCGCGAGGCCGAAGATCAGGCCGAGCAGCAGGGCAGCCGCCTTGCCGTGGTAGCGCGGCAGCGACACGCCGCGTTCCCACGGAAGGGGCAGAACGCCGAGCAGATGGAGACCCACGGCCAGCAGCACAGCGGCCACGACGTAATTGGCCCAGGGGCCAACGTCGCCCAGCATGCGCCCGGCGGCCGCGGTCGCACCACCGACTGCGGCGATGGAACCGAGAATACCGAGAGCGAAGAGCAGCGCGTAGCCGAAGGCTTGGCGGGGCGTCGTGTCCTTGCGCCCGGCGATGAAGCCGACTACCAGAGGAATGCTGGCGAGGTGACACGGGCTGAGCACGAGGCTTGCCATGCCCCAGCCCGCGGCGGCCAGCACGGCCAGCCAGGGTGAGCCGGTCATCGCATCGGACAGCCAAGTGAAGAGCGTGTCCATCGTCTCAGTTCCCTTTCGGGGCCGCAGGCTCCTTTAACTCGAGGCCCAGTTTCTTCCACTTCGCGAGGATGTCCTTCTTGGCGAAAAACCCCTCGTGGCGGAATAGTTCCTTGCCGTCGGCCCCGTAGAAGATCTGCGTCGGTATGATCCGGATGCCGTAACGCGGGCCTTCTTCACGATTCTTCCACACGTCGATGAACACGATGTCGAGCTGGCCAGCATACTCCCCGGCCAGTTCGACGAGAATGGGGGCCATCATTTTACAGGGAATGCATTTGTCCGCGCCCAAATCGACGAGACGCGGTAGAGCGGGCTTGGGCGCGGCCGGCGGCGCGTCGGCCGCGCGACCGATGCCAATAGCAAGGAGGAGAAGAAGCAGAGAGAGCGATTTCATGGCTTGATCTTCTGGAAGCGTGCGGGCGGCGCCTTTGTGTCAGTGTTGGGATCGGCAATCACGATGCGGGCGGACAGCTTTTGCGCGCCCGTCCAGCCCTCGAGGAAGATCCGGGCAACACGTCTGCCGCCAAGGAAGCCGATGGAGGGATTGTTCATGGTTCGTGGCGATAACAGGATTCAGCTGATCAGCTGTTTGGCCTCCTCGACCGTGGGCACGCGGCCCGAGAGTTTCACCTTCCCGTCCACGACGAGCGCCGGAGTGCTCATCACCTGGAAACTCATGATCTGCTTCAGGTCGGTAACCTTCTGGAGATCGTAGGGCACACCGAGGGCCCTGGCGGCCTCATCGGCCACGGCGGCAAGTTTCTGGCATTTGGCACAACCCGTGCCGAGGATCTGGATCTTTTTCATGGGAGGAAGAAGCAAGGGTGGCGATGGTGCCGGAACGGGAGCAGCGGTCAGAGAACCACGTTGAACAGGTAACCGACGATCAGGATGCCGAACGCCACGATGCCGAAAAACGCGGCGATCAGGCGCGGCTTGAGTACTTTGCGGAGGATGATTGCCTCCGGCAGCGACAGGCCGATGACCGACATCATGAACGCCAGCACCGTGCCGAGCGCCGCTCCCTTGTCGAGCAACGCCTGCACGATGGGGATGATCCCGGCGGCGTTCGAATACATCGGCACGCCGATCAAGACGGCCAGCGGCACCGACCACCACGCGCCCTTGCCCATGATCGACGCCATGAAGTTCTCCGGCACGTAACCGTGAATCCCCGCGCCCACGGCAATTCCGAGCAGCACGTAGAGCCAGACGTGGCCCACGATGTCGCGCACCGCCTCGACGCCCAGTCGCAGGCGGGCCGGCCAGTCGAGCGCCGCCTCCGGGGCGGCTATTCCGGTCTTGGTCGCATAAACCCATTCCTCGATGTAACGCTCCAGTTTCAACCGGCCCAGCACCCATCCGGCGATGATTGCGATGAACAACCCCGTGCCGAGATAGAGCGCCGCGACCTTCCACCCGAAGAGACCGAAGAGCAGCACCAGCGCAACCTCGTTGACCATCGGCGCGGAGATGAGGAATGAGAAGGTCACACCCAGCGGCACGCCAGTCGTGACGAAGCCGATGAAGAGCGGCACAGCGGAGCAGGAGCAGAACGGGGTTACAACGCCCAGCAGCGCGGCCAGCACGTTTCCAGCCGACTCGCGCCGGCCGGCCAGCAGCAGGCGCGTCCGCTCCGGCGTGAAATATGACCGCACGATTCCGACTCCAAAGACGACGAGCACCAGAAGCAGCAGCACCTTCGGCGTCTCGAAGACGAAGAAT
Organism: Opitutaceae bacterium; assembly: GCA_035648795.1. Classification (GTDB taxonomy): domain Bacteria; phylum Verrucomicrobiota; class Verrucomicrobiia; order Opitutales; family Opitutaceae; genus Fen-1467. Next base: position 3,203 of record DASRKV010000298.1, on the reverse strand, counting down.
TCCACCGCCGCCCCGAGGGGCCGGCCGCGGGCGAGCCCGGCCAGCCGGTAGGTCAACCAGTCGGCCAGCGGGGCCAAATGGCGGTACAGCAGAACCCACGCGACCAAGGCAGCGACGAGCCGCGCCAGGCGGGAATACCGGTGAAAGGAGGAGGAAGGCACGGATTTGGTCCGCGATTTGGCGGATTCGCGTAATATCTTTTGCGGTACCGGCCTATGGGTTGCAGCACCGGCGCACCTCCACCGGCTCGCCCCTCCGCGCGGCGTCGAGGCACGCGGTGAACGAGGTGACGCACGGCAACGCCAGCCGGTAGTAAACCTGCAGGCCGCGCTTCTCATCCTCGAGCACGCCCGCCGCCTTGAGCACCGAAAGATGTCGCGACACTGTCGACCACCCGGAGCCGACCGCCTCGACCAGCTCGCAGACGCAGCGTTCGCCCCCGGCCAGCCGCTCGACGATCTGCAGGCGCGCCGGATGCCCGAGCGCCTTGAAGACGGCGGCACGCTGCCGGTAACGCCGGTTCTTAGGCGTGTTCATGACGAGAGTATTTCGCTGTTAGGCGTAATAGGCAAGGAAATTTTCCTCGGCCGCGCCGACTCCGGCGTTATTCGCAGCAGAGCAATTGTCGGCGCTCCCAGCCGATCACCTGGCCCAGCCGGTCGAACTCAAAGCGGCAGCAGGCCTGCAGCCGGGCCTTCAGCATCTGCCGGCCCCGCCGCACCCGCGACTTCACGGCCGTGAGCGACAGGTCCAGGCGCAGCGCGATCTTGGCCAGCGGCAACCCCTCCAACTCGGCGAGCCGCACCGGTTCGCGGTAGATCTCCGGCAATTCTTCCAGGAAGCGGCGCATCGCTGCCGCGATCGCCGTTCGCATCGATTCGAAATCGTCGCGGTTCTCGGCGGCCAGGGCGGCCGGCAGCTCCTCGGTTGGCTTCTGCCGGCGGTAATGGTCGATCAGGGTCGTCCGGGCGACGCGATAAAGCCACGCCTCCAGCCGCGTGCCATCGCGGAGCGACGCGCGCGAACGATAGACCTTCAGCAGCGTCTCCTGCGTCAGATCGTCGGCGGTCGCGTCGTCGCGCACCCGTCGGCGCAGAAACGCCCGCAACCGCGGCGCCATCTGCAATACCTGGGCGTCGAAGACTGGCACGGTCATGGGATGATTGCGGCCTCCACCGGTCGCGTCAGGCAGACCGCACTGACCGGACAGAGGCTGTTGAATTCTTTCGTCCCGGCGATCGCCGCCGGCGCGGACCGGCGGTCAATCTTTTCGAAGCCGCGCTTCGAGAAAAATGCCTCCGCGGTGGCCGTGAGGAGATAGAACCGCCTGACTCCCTGCCGCCGGGCCGACGCGGTGAGGCGCTTGACCAGACGGTCGCCGAGACCGGCGCCGCGGTGGGCCGGCGCGACCACCAGCGAACGCAACAGGGCGGCGGTCCCGTGAAGCTCGAAGCCGATCGCGCCGACGGCCTCCCCTTGGCGGCGCGCCACCAGGAAATACGGGAGATGATCGGCGAAATCCTCGTGGGGCAATCCGGCTTCGCGCAACAACGCGGCGATGGCGGCGGCATCGCCGGACGCTGCGGCCGCGATGGTCAGCCGGGAGGCGGGGCGCGGGTTCACAACCCTCATGGTTTATACGCGGTGAGGTAGGCGGAAACCACAAAATCGGCCACCGCCGGATCCTCGGTCCATTGCGCGACCACCTTTCGCGACGCTTCCCGGGGCTGGAGATCGACGCGGGTGAACCCGGCCTCGCGGAGCATCGCCTGGAGATCGGAGACCAGGGCGGCGCCCGCGACGCACGCGCTGATCGCCTCCAATTTCTCCCGCAGCGCGGCCGGCACCGGCTTCGTCGCCACGACATCCGAAATCGCCAGCCGCCCGCCGGGCTTGAGCACGCGGAACGCCTCGCGGAAGACCTGGGCCTTTTCCGGAGAGAGGTTGATGACGCAGTTGGAAATGATCAGGTCGACGGTCGCATCGGCCACCGGCAGGTGTTCGATCTCGCCGAGGCGGAATTCCACGTTGGCGAAGCCGGCCTTGGCGGCGTTGCGGCGGGCTTTGCCGATCATGGCCGCCGTCATGTCGACGCCGATCACCCGACCGGTGCCATTGAGCTGGCGTGCCGCGAGGAGGCAGTCGAAGCCCGCCCCGCTGCCGAGGTCGAGCACGGTTTCGCCGGACTTGATGGAGGCGATTGCGAGCGGATTGCCGCAGCCGAGGCCAAGATCGGCTCCAGCCGGCACCCCGGCAACATCAGCGGCGGAGTAGCCGAGTTTTTCGCTGTAGGTTTCCATCGCCGCGCCACCACAGCAGCCGCTGTCGCCGCTGCCACAGCCGCACGCCTTGGCCGGCGCTTCGGCGGGCTGGCAGCAACCTCCAGCTTCTTTGTCCGCACCGTCCTGTTCCGCGATCGCGCCATAGCGCTCGCGGACGTAATCTCTGATCTCTGACGGATCCAGGTGTTTCATGTTTGTGTAGGTTTGCCCTGTTAAGACGCAGTACCTTCGCAAAGGACGCAGGCTTTTTGCAGCGTTCTCCCGTGCGAGGAAATTGGGGATCTTCCGACCGAAGGCGTCGCCGCCAGCGACCGCTGACACCGCGTGCAATCGTTGAGCGCAACGGCGAAGAAGGCGGCGGCTGCCAGCGCCAGGAATAGGACGCCGGCGTCCAGCCGGCGCGCATCCAGCCAGATGACGGCCGTGATAAGAACGAAGGGGAAAAGGAGGGCGAGGAGTGTTTTCATGTGGGTTCACTCCATAAAGACGCGCCGCATCGCAAAAGGACGCAGGATCTCCGCCTTCCGCTCTCTCCATCACCGCTGCAGGCAGATTGGAAACACCGGCCCGCCGGCCCAGTGAGGAATGCGGAATTCTTCAACTCCGTCGGATGGCAGCGTAGGCCCAGCGCGGCCGCGGTCCACCGGGAGAGCGGGTTCGCCGAATCCCGCCAATACCCGGATCGGGGAAACCTTTGACCGGCCCCGCCTCGATCAGCGCCGCATGCCGCGGTGCAGCCGGCTCGCCGGCTTGGCCGATTCTTCTGCGATCTGCGCACGCTCGTCGAACAGCGCCGAGTAGATATACGGAAAATCGTCGAGGCGCTTCCACTCGACCGCGCGGCCCATGAACCGCTCGATGCTCCGCGCGTCGCGCACGCTCTCCTCGGTCACCAGCGTGAAGGCGTCGCCGAGATGGTGG
>DASRKV010000297.1:0-11431 GCA_035648795.1 Opitutaceae bacterium | reverse complement strand
CAGGGCCCGGCGGGTCAGGGGAATGATGGCGAACCGGTAGGCGAGGCGGTCGAAGAGCGAGAGGTGGACGTTCTGCTCGATCTCGGCCAGGAGGGTGTTGGCGTTGAACCGCGGATCGGCTGCGGCGCGGGTCAGGAAGAGAATGAGCTTTTGGACGTCCAGGGTGTGGGCCGGGGCGCCGGCGACGATCGTCGGAACCGGCTGCGCTTCATTCAGACGATAACTGGCGGTGTGACACAGCGCGCAGTTCTGGGTGACGCGCGGAAAGCCGACGGTCTTCTTAGCGAATCCGACCGGCAGTTCCGCGCCGGGCTCCCAGACCACCCCGAGCGAAGCGTAGCCGCCGGGGCCGGGCAACAAATCGGGGAAAACGCGCGGCAGCACCACCCAGATCCAGTAGGGCAGTCCGGTCTTTGCCTCGCCGCCAAAGGAACCGTACTTGAACCATTCCTCCTCGCTCGCGAATTCGGGCTGGGGCACCACGCGGAAGAATTTGTACCAGCCGATTCCTCCGGCGACCAGGGCCAGGAGCAAGAGAGCACCGATGACGTTCAGGATTTTGCGGCGCAGCATGGAAGCGAAGTTCAGATTCAGAAGGTCTTGAGATATTCGATCAGAGCTTCCTTTTCGTCCGGCGAAAGGGCGGTGCCATAGGCCGGGCCGTCGTGGCCGAAAGCGCCGTTGCCGGGCAGCGACGTGTCATAGCGGAAGAAGTGGCGGCCGTTCTCTTCCGCCACGTCGGCGACGAAGCCGACGTTCTTTGGATCATAGACGTCGTAACCGCGGTAGAAGGCGGCCGGCCGCCGGCGGGCGGGCTCGAGGAGGGCGCGCAGATTGGGGACCGACCCGTTGTGCAGATACGGGGCGCGCAGCCAGAGGCCATCGAGCGGCTGATTAGCGTAGCCGTTGGTTTTGCGGAAATGCCGGAAACGCTCCTCCGGATAGGCCGAGTAGAGGAGGCTCTGGTTCACGCACAGCGAGTACGAGTAGGAATCGAGGCGGTGCCGGTCGGTCTGGATGAGCTCGATCGGCGTGACCTGGCCGACGTATTTCCCGGTGAAGTCGGTGCCGCTCGTCCCGTGACAATCCGCACAATATTCGGCGAACACCGGTTTGCCCCGGGCCGCGAGCGCGGCGTCGACTGGGTACGGATACGCGGGGGGCGACGCGTCAAGCAGCCAGTCCGCGGTGCGTTGGAGGGCGGGGCGGTCGAGGGTCGGGGGAATTGCTCCGGTCCCAAAGGCCGCGCTGTGGTTGCGTTCATCGACGGACGTGTTGTTGCCGTCCCAGTGCAGTTGCATCCCGCGGCGCAGCCGCTGGTGCCAGATGGACGGGAAATCGCAGACGCCGATCCACTCCGCTTCCGGCAGGTTATCCATGCGGAAATTGAGCAGCACCTTCGGCGGGTTGAACGTGTCAAATCGTCCGGGGCCGAAGACCGGCTCCCGGTCCACAAAGGCGAAACGCTGCCGCAGCATCAGCAGCCGGTCGCGCATCAGACTGATTCCGACGACGCGCAAGAGCAGGCGGTTGAGGGCGTCCTCCGTGCCCATCCGCTCGATCACCGGGATCAGGCGTTCGGCGGTGAATTTCTCATCGAGCGCGCACGAGGAGAGGAACTTCTGGAAGCCCGCGAGATCGACCGTATTCGAAGGCATGCCGACGATGATGCGCGGGGAACTCATGGGTGAGTCCCGCACCGTGCCGACATGGCAGACCGCGCAATTGAGAAACACCCGATCGACGCCCTGGACATTGCGCCGGGAAACGCCGATCGGCAGGTCCCGGCCGGGCTCAAAAATGAATCCGAGAGACTGCAAACCAGGGCCCGGCAGGTATTCGGGAAACAGCTCGGGGAGCGCCTTCCAGATGGAGTACGGAATGCCGGAGGCCCGTTCGCCGCCGGCCGATCCGTATTTGAAATGGTCTTCCGCGGAGGCGTAGGTGACCGGCGTGTCGCGCGTGAAGCGGCGGACACCCCAGACCAGCAGGACCAGCAGCACGCAACTGCCGGCGAGCAAGACGCGCCGGCAACGGCGCCGGCGCCACTGGTCGGAATCGCGATCAGAAGCCATGCGGGAGTGCGAGGAGGACTTGAACGGACAGACCTCGCGCCGGTGGGCCCAGGACGCGGAGCACCGCCGGTGCGGAGAAGACTTCAGGCGGGGAATTTCAAAGCGAAATCGATCAGGCGGGTTTTGCCCCACCAGACCTTGCCCAGGTACAAATGGCCGGCGGGGTCGATGAGCCGGATCTCATCCCGGATTTTTCGCGCGAGGAAGGAGGTCTTCGAGTAATCGAGCACGATGCACTGCTTTCCGTCGAGCCAGCTCGGCGTGTAATAGACACGGGCGACCACCGCCTGGACGCCGACCGGGGTGAGCTTGTTGACCAACGTCGCGCCGCTGCCGGCGGGATTGGGGGTGAACACCTTGCCCTGCCACGCGAGGTCGTGGACGAAGCGGGCGATCAGGCGGGTCCAAAACGTGCCGGGCCAGACGATGGCTTCGCCTTCGGCATTGCCCTGGGGAATCGGGCCGGGCGCGTAGGCACTGAAGATCTCGTCGAGGGCGGATTGGGTCTTACCCAGCAGGTCGTTGAAGTTCATGGTGCGGCGAAAATTGGGGCGGGACGAGGCTCGCCCGTGTCTGGCGGCGCCTTGCTTGTTGCCCGACCGGTCGTTCCCTCTCCGCCGGGGCGCCGGCCAGAATCGCCGGATACGCGGGCTATACGGATCTTTCGCCGGAGGGCGCTGTTAGAATGGGGTCGTCCGATTTGCATCTCAAACCAGGGACGACAATTAAAGCAATTATCGGAGAATAAGCAATCCTATTCTTAGCAAATAGAAAAACTAATCATACGAGCCCGAAACGACCTATCCCACGGGCTTGGTGGGCCATCTCGGGTGCGGCGCGCCCCCGGGGAAAGAATCCGCTACGATCCGCGTTTCGCGGCGGGCGTCGCTCCCTCCGCCTGCATTTCTTTCAGGAGGCTGGTCAGATACGGAATCACCTGTTTTTTCCGGCTGACGATGCCCGGCAGGTCAAAAATCTCGCCCGGTTCGATGTGGTGGTACGAGATGCGCGAAATGATCTCGGGATCGCCTTTCACCAGCAGCAGCGAATTCTGGGTGTTGATGTCGGTGACGAGCAGGCCCGCGAACAGCAGTTGTTCCGCCGCGCACAAGCCCTCGAGGGCGACGGAAAGCTCCTTCGCCCGGCCCCAGAAGTTGCCGAAACCAAGCTCCTCGACCTGGGCGACGGCATAACGCACGCCGCCTTCATCATAGATCTTGTGATCGGACAGGACGATTTTGTCGGGAGGATTGGCGAGGATGACCGAGCCGGAGCTGAAGATCGTTTCCGCCAGATCGCGCGAGTCCACGCCTGCGATCGGCGACAGCCAGCGCAGGGTTGCGCCGTCCTTGGCGGTGGAAGTCGGGCTGTTGAGGTTCAGGGTGTCCGAAATGATGCCGGCCATCATGATGCCCGCGAGATCGGGCGACGGCGTGAGGTTCTCGCGCCGATACAAATCCGCGACGATGGTGCAGGTGGAGCCGACCGGCTCGTTGATGAAGAGAATCGGCTGGGCGGTCGTGAGCGATCCGAGGCGGTGGTGGTCGATGACCTCGGTGATGGTCACTTCGGCCGCGCCGGTCACCGCCTGGGTCATCTCGTTGTGGTCGACCAGCACGAGCCGGGTTTTGACGGGCTTGAGAATATCGGTCTTCGTGAGAATGCCGGCCAGACTCCCGTCGTCGGCCAGAACCATGAAGGCGGGAGCGGGAGAAGCGGCGACCTTTCGGCGCACATCCGCGAGGCGGGTGTCGGCATCGAGCGAAACGAACTTCCGGTCGATCAGGCGCTCGATGCTCGTGGCGGTCCGGATGACCCAGGCGGTGGTCGCCGAGTCGTACGGGCTGACAATCAGGCTGACGCCGCGCGTCCGGGCGAGTTCGACCACCTCGTCGTCCACCGGCAGATTGCCCGTGATGACCAGCAACCGCACGCCGATCTGGATGGAACGCTGCTGGATGTCCCAACGGTCGCCGACGATGATGATGGATTGGCGGGGAGCGATGTGTTCCTGGTCGGAGAACTTGCCGAAGGAGCGGATGTCCATCGCCCCGATCCGCACATACAGCTCCTCGGGCGTATTCTCGTCCGTGAGATGGAGAATTTTGGCCTTAAGCGCGCGGGCAATGTCAGCGAGCCGGGTGTGGACCTGCCGCATAAGTTTCGGCTCGTGCACCTTGGGCGTGAAGAAGCCGCCGAGCTGGAAGATCGAAACGGTGCCGATGAACCGCTGGCCGGCGTCCAGCACCGGCAGGATGCGAATGTCGTGCGCTTCAATGAGATCGAGCGCCTCGGCACAGGTCGCATCCCGGCTGATGGAAATGACGTGGGATACCATCAGGTCGCGCACGCGGGGCGTGACATCGCTGAGGTACAGCGGCAGCGGCTGACGAAAGCGCGCCAGGACGGTGTCGATCCGCGCGTTGGAGTTGCCGCAGCGGGCGGCGACATGGCCCCGGTCGCCGCGGGCCTCCTTCAATGCCGCGTAAGCGATGGCGGAGCAGATGGCGTCGGCGTCAGGATTCTTGTGGCCGATGACGTAGGTGATTTCGCCGGCGAGGATGGGAGGCGGAACGGTCATTCAGGAATGTGACCGAAAATGACCACGGCGCCGGGTGAAGCAAAGTTTTCTTTTTGACCACTCGCGCCGTGGCCGTTGCGGCGCGAGGCTTTCATCCAAGCAACGGGCGACGGTCATTCGGACGCGCCGTCACGGGGCCGGCACGACCGGCACGACGCCGTCTTCGCTGGCGATGGCGGAGCTCTTGCCGTAAATCCGCTGGTTGCCGCCGGCGGGCGCCGGAACCGTTTCGCGAATGTCGTTGGTGGGCTTGCCGGCGGTATTGACCAGACGGTGGTCGATGGACTGGTAATACTGGACGTTGCCGCCCAGGAAAATGATATGGCCGCCCACGCTGCGATAGGCGCCCAGGCTGTCGTCCCAGGTGCCCTGGGCGTTGAGTCCGCGCGTGAAGGCGATCGGAGTGGTGGACGGATCGCTCATCTTGAGCCCGCCCACGAATTCAAAGCTCGGCGTTTTTGCCTCGAGCGCGGCGAGGACCTTTCCGTGAGTCGCGTCGTCGGGATCCATGACCGTGGGCGGAGCTGCGCCGTCAAACAGCGGATCGTTTTTCGCAAAATACAGGCTGGCGTCGTTCAGGGTGCCCGCGCGCCCCAGCAGTCCGATCCACCGGAAGTAGTTGCTTCCGGCCTGAACGTTTGCCTGCGCCGCCACGGCCAATGGGTCGGGCAGGCGGTCGTTGTTTTCGGCGGCGAAAATCATCGCCGCCTTGCCAATTTCGCGGAGGTTGTTGGCATCGGCCGTGCGCTGGGCGGTCTCGCGCACTTTGCCGACGGAGGGGATGATAATCGCCGCCAGAATGCCGATGATGGCGATGACCGTAAGCAGCTCGATCAACGTGAAGCCGCGGACGCGGCGGAGGGAGATATTTGTATGCATAGGAGGAGGGGATGGCGGCACAGTGGTTGACGTATTTCCGCTCACACAAGGCGAAATTTTCCACCGGGCTCGACAAAACCCCTGCCATGCTCAAGTGTGCGGCCAACCGATGAAGATCTATCTGGACGGCCAGTTTGTGGATGCGGCGGAGGCGAAGATCTCCGTGTTTGATCACGGCCTGCTTTATGGTGACGGGATTTTCGAGGGGATTCGTCTTTACGAGGGCAATGTCTTCCGGCTCGACCAGCACCTCGAGCGTCTGTGGTGGTCGGCCAAGGCCATCCTCCTGACCATTCCGATTTCCCGCCGGGAAATGGCCGAGGCGGTCTGCGAATCCTGCCGCCAGAACGGCCTCCGCGACGGCTATATCCGGCTCGTGGTGACGCGGGGCGTCGGCGACCTCGGCCTGGCGCCCTGGCTGTGCCCGAAGCCGTCGGTCTTCATCATCGCCGACAAGATCGCCCTTTATCCGCCGGAGTATTACGCGAGCGGCTTGAGCATCGTGACGGTGCCGACGCGCCGGCTCGGTCCCGCGGCGCTGCCGCCGATGGTCAAATCGCTCAACTACCTCAACAACATTCTTGCCAAGATCGAAGCCCGCCAGGCCGGCGCGCTCGAAGCCATCATGCTCAACGACGCCGGATTCGTTGCCGAATGCACCGGCGACAATGTGTTCATGGTGCATCAGGGGCGCCTGCTGACCCCGGCGGCCCAACAAGGGGCGCTGAAGGGCATTACCCGCGAAACGATCTTCTCGGTCGCGCAGGCGCTATCGTTACCCGTGGAGGAGCATGATCTGACCCGCTACGACCTCTGGAACGCGGACGAATGTTTTCTCACGGGGACCGGGGCCGAGGTCATCCCCGTGGTCAAGCTTGACGGCCGCGAGATCGGCGACGGCAAGCCCGGGCCGGTGACCAAGCGCGTGCTGACCGAATTCCGGCGGCGCGTGCTCATCGAAGGCACGAGAATCTAGCGGCGAGGCGCCTGCGAAACCGGAGACCGGAGACCGGAAAGCGGAGAATCGAGCCGAAAGGCCGCCATCTCCTGGCCCTTCGGAATCCGGTATCCGATTTGCAGTTTCGAGCGCGCGCCGCGCACTGTCTGCGGCGCGGACAAGGGGATGGATCAAACCCCCGGAAGGGAGGTCGATGATTAACGGTGTTTTTGCATTATCGATGCGCCTATTCTTGCCACCGGACGTGCCGATGGCATGATTGGTGCAAAGACAACATCAGAACGCGCGGGCGTGTCCCACTTTTGTGGGCTGCGCATCGCCGTTTCTCCACACCGTGTTATATTAATCCATGGCCAATTCTCTGAAGTGCGACCTCTGCGGAAAACCCGCGACCGTCCATCTCACGCAGATCGTCAACAACAAGATACACAAGGTTGACCTCTGCGAGGGGTGCGCGCAGGCCAAAGGGGTGACCGATCCGAGCGGCTTCTCGCTGGCGGATCTGCTGCTGAAGACCTCGCTCAATCCCGAGCCGGAGGCCGAGGTGATCCGCTGTGAACAGTGCGGGGCCACGCAGGCGGATTTCAAGAAGCAGGGCCGGTTTGGCTGTCCGGCCTGCTATGAGACGTTTAAGCAACTCATCGAACCGATGTTGGGCAACATGCACAAGGGGACGGTTCACGTGGGCAAAGTGCCCCGGCGCGCCTTGGAGCGGAAATCCCTTTACGACCGTCTGACCCATCTCCAAGGGGAGTTGGACGAAGCCATCAAGACGGAACGCTACGAGGACGCGGCCCGCTTTCGCGATGAACTCCATCAGGTTAAACAGGCCTTTGGAGAGAAAGCGCTGAGCTGATATGAAGATTGCCCCACTTTTTGAGGCCCAAACGGAGCTGACCGACACCGCGGGCGGCAAGTGCGCGATCGTGTTGACGACGCGGATTCGGCTCGCGCGCAACATCTCCGGGCGCCCCTTCCCGGGGTGGGCCAAAGAGGCGCAGCGCAGCGCCATGTTGGCGGAGAGTCTGGCGGCCGTCGCGGATCTGCCGCAGATGAAGAAGGGACTGAGCCTGAGCGTGGATGAACTCTCGGAATTGGAGAAGCAGATCCTCGTGGAACGCCACCTTATCAGCCGCGAGCTGAGCAGCGCCAAACATGGCGCGGGGGTGGTGATCAGTCGCGACCAGTCGGCCGCCGTGATGATCAACGAAGAGGATCACCTGCGGATCCAGGTCATGCGCGCCGGCTTCCAGTTGAAGAAGGCCTGGAACGCCATCAACGCGATCGACTCGGAGATCGAGGAAAAGCTGGACTACGCGTTCTCGCCGACGCTCGGATATCTCACCGCGTGCCCGACGAACCTGGGCACCGGCATGCGCGCCTCGGCCATGATGCACCTGCCCGCGTTGGTGATCTCCAGCCAGATGGAGAAGGTGGTGCGGGCCGTGAATCAGCTCGGGATGGCGGTCCGCGGGCTGTTCGGCGAGGGTTCCGATGCGAGCGGCAGCATCTTTCAGATTTCCAATCAGACGACGCTCGGCGAATCCGAGGAGGACATCATCAAGCGGCTTTCCAGCGTGCTCAATACGATCATCGAGCACGAACTCAACGCGCGGGCCAAGCTCCTGGAGTCGGACTCCGGCAAGCTTTTCGACAAGATCGGGCGTGCGTATGGCATTCTCCAGAACGGCCGGTTGCTCACGTCCGCCGAAGCCATGAATCTGCTGTCGCTTGTCCGGCTCGGCGTCGACCTGAGTATCTTTCCCGAGACCCGGCGCCTCGTGGTCGACCGGTTGTTTATCGAGGCGCAGCCCGGTCACATCCAGTATGCGGCCCACGGCGCGTTCGAGTCGGCCCAGCGCGACCAGTTGCGCGCCCAGTTTCTGCGCACGGAATTTGCAAACTTCGGGCCGCCGGATTTTAACGTAACCGGGAAGAACTGACCGTTCGCCCATCGCTCTCATGGAACCAATGAACAATTTCACGCCGCGCGCACAGCAGGTGCTGGCGCTGGCCCGGAAGGAAGCCGACCGTTTTCATCACAACTATGTCGGCACGGAGCACATCCTGCTCGGTTTGATCAAACTCGGGCAGGGCGTCGCGGTGAGCGTGTTGCAGAAGATGGGGCTCGACCTCGAGACGGTGCGCGCCGCCGTCGAGAAGCAGGTCGGCACCGGGACGGAAACCAAGACCACGGGGAGCATTCCCTACACGCCGCGGGTCAAGAAGGTGCTGGCCCTGGCGGGCAAGGAGGCGAAGACGCTCAACCACAGTTATGTCGGGACCGAACACATTCTCCTTGGCTTGCTCCGGGAGGGTGAGGGCGTCGCGGCGCGCGTGTTGCGGTCCCTCGATATCGACATCGAGCGCACGCGGCAGGAAATCCTGCGCGAGCTCGATCCGCAGTTTTCCGGCGAGGGCGCCGGCGAGGAGGCGGCGGCGGCGCCGTCGCCGCGCGGGGGAGGCGGGCCCGAGGACAAAAAGGAAATCAAGATGCCCGCGCTGAAGGCTTTCGGCCGCGATCTGACGGAGCTGGCGCACAAGGGCGAACTCGATCCGGTGGTGGGGCGGCGGCCGGAGATTCGCCGGGTGATCCAGATTCTCTGCCGTCGCACCAAGAACAATCCGGTGCTCATCGGGGAGGCGGGCGTCGGGAAGACCGCGATTGTCGAGGGGCTGGCGCAGGAGATCGCGACCGGCGTCGTTCCCGAGATTCTGATGGACAAGAAGGTCATCACCCTCGACCTCGCGCTGATGGTGGCCGGCACAAAATACCGCGGCCAGTTTGAGGAACGCATCAAGGCGGTGATGGACGAGATCAAGCGCTCCAAGACCGTCATCCTGTTCATCGACGAGCTGCACACCATCGTGGGCGCCGGCGCGGCCGAAGGCGCGATGGACGCCTCCAATATCTTCAAGCCGGCCCTGTCCCGCGGCGAACTCCAGTGCATTGGGGCGACCACGCTGAACGAGTACCGGAAGTACATCGAGAAGGACAGCGCCCTGGACCGCCGCTTCCAGTCGGTGAAGGTCGAGGCGCCTTCGGTCGAGGATACGATCCTGATCCTCAAGGGAATCCGCGGCAAGTATGAGGACCATCACAAGGCGGTCTTTACGGACAAGGCCCTGGAGGCTGCAGCCAAGCTCTCCGACCGGTACATCACCGGCCGTTTCCTCCCGGACAAGGCGATCGACGTCATGGACGAAGCCGGCTCGCGGGCCCGGATTTCCGCGCTCAGCCGTCCGCCGGACATCGAGGCCCTGAACAAGGAGATCGAATCGGTTTGTGCGCAAAAGGAGGAGGCGATCTCCCAGCAGCATTTTGAGGAGGCGGCCAAATTCCGCGACCGGGAGAAACAGCTTCGCGTCCGGCTCGAACAGATCACCGAAGAGTGGAAGAAGCAGCGCGAGGAAAAGCGGGTCACCATCGACGATGACCTGATGATGCAGGTCGTGGCCAACTGGACGGGCATTCCGCTCAGCCGGCTGGAAAAGAAGGAGAGCGAGAAGTTGCTCCTGCTCGAAGGCGAGCTCCAGAAGGTGATCATCGGCCAGGACGTCGCGACGGTGGCCATCTCCCGCGCGTTGCGGCGATCCCGCGCGGACCTCAAGGATCCGCGCCGCCCCATCGGCTCGTTCCTGTTCGTCGGGCCGACCGGCGTGGGCAAGACCGAGCTCGCCAAGCAACTGGCGGCGCAGATGTTCGCCAGCCAGGACGCGATCATCCAGTTCGACATGTCCGAATACATGGAGAAATTCTCCGTGTCGCGGTTGATCGGCTCGCCTCCGGGGTACGTCGGGTACGAAGAGGGCGGCCAGCTCACCGAGCAGGTGCGCCGGCGGCCCTATGCCGTCATCCTGTTTGACGAGGTAGAAAAGGCGCACCCGGACGTGATCCAGTTGCTGCTGCAGATTCTCGAAGACGGCCGGTTGACCGATTCGCTGGGCCGCACCGTCGACTTCCGGAATACGATCATCATCATGACTTCGAACGTCGGCGCGCAGCAGCTCACCCGTCAGACGACGATGGGCTTCGCCGCGGGCGGCAAGGACGACTTCCGCAACATCGAGACGATGCGGGAAAAGGTGCTCGAAGAGGCCAAAAAGATTTTCAAGCCGGAGTTCATCAACCGGATTTCGGACATCGTGTTCTTCCGGCCATTGACCAAGGACGACCTCCTCAAGATCGTCGATCTCGAAGTCGCCAAGGTCGCGAAGCGGATCGCCGACAAGAAGATCACCCTCGAATTCACCCTGGAAGCGAAGCAGTTGCTCATCGAGAAGGGTTACGACGAGAAGTACGGGGCGCGCCCGCTCCGCCGGGCCGTCGAGCACTATCTGGAAGATCCCCTCGCGGAGGCGGTTCTCCGGGGCACGCTCAAGGACGGCGAGCCGATCCTGGTGGTGCGGGACGGCGAGAGGCTGGACTTCAGGCAGAAGGAGCCCGCGGCCGGGGCGACCGGCGTATCATCGTAGCAGGGACCATGCGATTGGCGTAGGGCCGTCGCAACTTTTAGCGGAGCCGTCGGCGCAGAGGCATTGCTATCGGGGAGGCTTCGGCTTTGACTGACGGGCATGCTGCGCCGCGCAAATCTGCTCCTGGCCGCTCTGTTCTGGGCGGGCGGGGCGGCCGCGGGCGAGATGGCCGACAGCGAGCTGGCGCGCGCGCCGTCGGCGGAACGAGTGACGGCGCTGCAGACCGAGGCGGCCCAGAAGGGATGGGCGGCGGTGGCTGCGCAGTTGCGCGCGGCGGCGATGAGACTTTACGAGCAGCACGGTGCCCAGGCGCAGGCCTGGTACGATCTCTACCGCTGGGCGGATCTGTTTGGCCAGACTGAACACCAGGCGGTGAGCCGGTGGGTTGATGCCATCCGGCAGGCCCAGGCGGGACACGCCAACATGCCGACGGAACTCCGGGTAACGGAACGGCCGCTGGGC
>DASRKV010000296.1:0-12198 GCA_035648795.1 Opitutaceae bacterium | reverse complement strand
GGACGGCGCTTCCTGGCATCTGGTCATGAACGATGCGGACCATACCCCGGTCCGGTCGGCCTGGCTCGAATTCGGCACCGGCAGCGCCAAGAACATGAGCAACGAGGGCGGCCGGCCGTTTCTCTTCCCCGGCAGGGTGCCCGGCTTCGAGAACATCGTGCCCGACATGGACCGCCTGAATCCGGCGTATTTCCAGTACCTGGACCGCAAGATCGACTATCTGAACGCGCATGGATTTGTTCCCTTCATCGAGGCGTTTCGGCGCGACCTGAGCCCGTGCTGGAAGAAGTATTACCCTTGGCCGGATTCCTGCGCGCGGTACATCCAGTACGTCTGGAGCCGCTATCAGGCGAACAACTGTGTGCTGAGTCCCGTCCATCTGGACATCATCCAGGAATCCGTCGGTCCGTCCGACTTCGCCGCGGCCGTGAAACTGGTGAAGGAGAAATACGGACCGCCGCCGTTTGACACGCTGCTCTCCGCCAATGCCAACCCGTCCACCCTCGAAAACTGGGGGGACAATTCCTGGGTCACGCTGCACCAGACCGGAAACATGCGCGAACATAACAATTATTGGTATCTGACGGAGATCTTCCGCCTGCCCCGACCCCGGCCGGCGTTGAACGGCGAACCGTACTACGCGGGGTACAAGGACGTGCGGTCCCTGGGCCCTCAGGGCTACAAATATGGCGCGCTGGGGGGCACGGAGAAAGACGACCAGTGCGTGCGGTCGGCAATGTACGGCTGTTTCCTCTCCGGCGGCCTGGGCGGCCACGTGTACGGCGCCGAAGGCATCTGGGGGGCGGACATCGAGGCCGAAGCCCCGACCAAGATGTGGGACGCGTTTCAATGGCGCTCCGGGGGCCAGATGCAGTACCTCCGCATGTTCGCCTTCTCGATCGGCCGGCGCTACCAGGAGCTCGTGCCCGACGCCGATCTCGTGATGCCGAACAAGACGCACGAGCTTCGCTCCTTTGTGGGCTGGGCCTATGGCGCGCGCACCGCCGACAAGCAGATCTTCCTGGCCTACTTTGAAAAAGGCTGTCCGCGGAGCCAGATCCGCGGCGCGATGCTCGACAGCGCCTATCGCGCGGAGTGGTTCGATCCGCGTGCGGGCACATGGTTGACGGCGGGCGACGGCACCGTGCGCTCAAATATGATCGGGATCATCGATCTCCCCGATTTTCCCGGCGACCTGGATTGGGGCTTGCGCCTGACCTACCTCGGGCCCGCGCCCAGCGCGGGCATGTAGCCGGGGCCGCCGACCCCGGCGACAGGGCTGTTTACCGGTACAGCGCCGTCACCGGCGTGGCGGTGAGCACGTTGTACTGGCGCATGGCAAGCCGCCACCAGCCCGCCAGCGCGCCCGCCGGCAGCCGCCACAATTCGCGATGCAGCCAGAGCAGCGAGTCGGCGTCGAGCAGCAGCGCCATCTTCTCCTTGGCCGTCAGTTGCGTCGGGCCCTCCCGCAACAATCGCTGGCGAAGCTGCATGAAATACTCGCGCGATTCCTCGCTCGGCCGCCGCTGGCGCAGCAGCGAGACGTGCACGGCGTTGACGTAAGGATCGAGCACGGCCTGGAGCAGGCCATAATCGTCGCGCAGCGGTTCGATCGGGCGCAAGTGTTGGTAGCATTCCGTCAGGTTCTGCCGCAGGTGCTTGAGTTCGGAGGACGGCCGCGACTCCTCGGGAGTCAGGAAAAGCCCGAGGCGGCGCGCCCCCCGCCCGAACCCGACCTTGCTGAGGATGATGGACAAAGGGATGGACAACACCAATCCCGCCAGCACCGGGCTGAGCCACCAGAAGAACGGCGGCACCAGGATGAAGGCCGAGATGCCCCAGACCAGCCCGATCACGGTCTGGCCGCCGTGGGTGAGAATCGCCTCGCGCCAGTCGCTGTCATCCGTGAAGAGCCCGCGCCGCTGCGTGATCCAGGTGACACCCTGACCCAGCAACGTGAACACCACGAACCGGCTGTTAAAAATCATATTGATCGGGGCCAGGAGCGCCGACACCGCGGATTCGAGCAGCGCGCCGGCCGCGAGGCGGGTGGAGCCGCCGAGGGCCGCGGTGAATTCCCGATTGCGCAGGGCGACCACCACGCTCAGCGCCTTCGGCAGGAAGAGCAACAGCATGGTGAAGACAAACAACGTGAGCGCCTCGGGCACCTCCACGGTATATCCGAAAATCGACGTGTAGGCCTCGGGCAGGGAGGTGAAACCGCCGCCCGCGACCACCCCGGCGACGTTGATGGTGCTGAGGAGCAGAAACAGCAGCCACAGCGGTGAAGCCACATAGCCCATGATGCCGAGGAAAAGATGCACCCGGTTGACCGGCCGGAAACCGCGCGCGAAGAGCAGCCAGTTGTGCTGCATGTTGCCCTGGCACCACCGGCGGTCGCGTTTCGCGCTGTCGATGAGCGTGGGCGGTCCCTCCTCGTAGCTGCCCTCGATGTCGGGGGCGATCCACACCTGCCAGCCGGCTTTGCGCATGAGGGCGGCCTCGACGAAATCGTGGCTGAGAATCCGGCCGCCGAAGGGTTCGCGGCCGGGCAGATCCGGCAGGCAGCAATGCTCGATGAACGGCTGCACGCGGATGACGGCGTTGTGACCCCAGTAATTGCCGTCCTGCTGCTGCCAGTAATTGAGGCCGGCGAGGAACAGCGGGCTGTAGAGGCGGTTGGCAAACTGCTGGATCCGGCTGTAAAGCGTTTCGCCATTCATGATCCGCGGCGCGGTCTGAATGATGCCCACGCCGGGATTCTTCTCCATCAGCGCGACCAGCCGGACCAGCGCCTGACCGGTCATCAGACTGTCGGCGTCGAGCACGACCATGTACCGGTAGTTCCGCCCCCACCGCCGGAGAAAGTCCGCCACATTGCCGCTCTTGCGGTTGATGGCCTGGCGCCGCTTGCGATAGAAGATGCGGCCGAGCCCGCCCACCTGTTTGCACAGCTCCACCCATGCGACCTCCTCCTGGATCCATTGATTCGGCTGGTCGGAATCGCTGAGCACAAAGAAGTCGAAATACTCGAGCCGGTGCGCCTCCTCCAGGGAACGATAGATGACGCGCAAACCCTCGAAGACCCGGCTGACGTCCTCGTTGTACACGGGGACGATGATGGCGGTGCCGGCCAGCGGAGGTTTCTGGGCTCCCGCCCAATCGATGGTGTTGACGATGCGGCAGGAATCGCCGCCGCGGTTGAGGATGAAGAAACCGATGAGCGCGGTGCAGAATCCGGTGGCGATATGGGCGAACAGGATCACAAACAGGACCAGCAGCGCAACCTCCACGCCGTCGATCCCGCCGCGCCAGAGGAGGTCGGCCATGAACCAGGTGGCAAAGCCCGTCAGGACGAAGATCATCGAAAAGAACAACATCCGTCGCCGCGCGATGCGTCGCTGGTGCAGCCGGTCGGTGGAAAAAGCTTTCATGCCTCCGGTTTACCGCGTGGCGAAGAAAATGACGGCCAGGGCGCCGGCAAACACCAGCCACAGCACCAGGGCCCGCAGCAACGGCCACTGCTCAAATCGTTCCACCGTTTCTCCCGCGGCCTCCGTGATCGGCCCGAGATCAATCGGGCGAGGCACCATGCTCGACACGGCCAGATCGGGGCCGGCCTCGATCGAAGTCTGCTGCATGGTCCGCGCGAATTCCGGCGGGACCTGTTCCTCGTCCAAGAACGCGTACGGACACTTCTCCGGTCCGTCCGTCAACAGGAGCGCCACCCGGCCGTTGACCACGATCCGGTCGCGCGGCAGATTCCGCTCGCCCAGCACCTCGCTGAACCAGGCCTCCATCATGTTTTCCGCTTCTTCGGCGGCGAGCGTCGTGGGATCGAGACCGGGCTTCTCCTCGTGACGCCGCGCCGCGCGCTCCAGGATGCGCAGGATCAGCCGGCTCTGGTGCAGGCGGTTGTGGATGCGGTGAGCCCGCAGGTAGTCTTCCACCCGGACGTAGGCCGCGTTCCATGCCTCGAGCGAGCCCGTCTTCGGCTGAAACGTGGACAGCGCTCCGCTTACGGATTCCAGAGATAGCTCCATGTTTCAGTCAGAACATGGGGTGCCTTCCGGATGAAGCAACGCAGTTCAACCGGCCGCCCGGTACCGTCGGGCTTGATCGCGAAGGTCACGCGCCATGTGCCATTGTTGGGATTTTTTTGAATGGTCAGGGTCTCCGGAACCACCGCGGCGCCGTCTCCGACGGTCACGACCGGCTCGATGACGGCATCGGCCGGGCTGGCATTCAGATAGGGGCCGTCAAAATCAACCAAAAAGCGGGTCAGTCCGGGCTGTTTTTGCACATTGGAGAGCCGCGTGGCTGCGACAAAACCGGCGGGCGGTCGTTTGGCGGTGTCGAGATACCAGTGGAGCCGGTACTCGAATTCAAACGCTTCGTCGGCCGTCGGCCGGCCGGCCGGCACCCAGAAAACCACGATGTTGTCGCTGGTCTCGTCCGGCGTGGGGATTTCCACCAGCCGCACCGCCCCGGCGCCCCATTTCTCTCCCGGTTCCACCCAGACACTGGGCCGGGAGTGATAGTGGGCCTCGAGATCCTGGTAGTGGTCGAAGGCGCGGTCGCGCTGGAGCAGCCCGAAGCCGCGCGGGTTCTCGTCCGCAAACGCGGCGACCCGCACCCGGTCGGGATTGACGAGCGGCCGCCAGAGCCACTCGCCGCTGCCGCGCTGCAGCAGGAGGCCGTCGGAGTCATGCACTTCCGGGCGGAAATCCCCATGGGTGGTCCGTGAGTTCTCACCGTGCCAGAACATGCTGGTCAGCGGCGCCAGCCCGATCACCGTGGCATCGGTCCGCCGGTAGATGGCGGCGCGGACCGCCACGATGGTCTCCGGCCCGGGCTGGATGATGAACCGGTAGGCGCCGGCGACGCTTGGACCGTCGAGCAGCGCGAAGACCACGAGTTCGCGGGCGTCCGCCGCCGGTTTCTGCACCCAGAATTCCTCGAACATCGGGAATTCCTCACCGCCGGGTTCGGCGGTGTTGATCGCCAGCCCGCGCGCCGAGAGTCCGTAGACCGCCTTCCGGCACACGAACCGGAAGTAACTCGCTCCCAGGAACGCGCCGAGTTCGTCGCCGGGTTTGTTGAGATCATAGAGAATCCGGAAGCCCGCGAAGCCCATCGTGTCAGGGATCGAGCCGCTCAGGTCGACGTGGTCGTAGATGAACAGGTTGCGTTTGAATTCGATGGGCCGCGTTTTCCGGCCGACCAGCTCGTTGAGCTGCACGGAATGGTCGAAAACGAACCCGGGGTGGAAGAACTGGAGCTGGAAGGGCAGCCGTTCGTTGCGCCACCAGGTGCGGTCAGAGTTGAACCGGATCTGGCGGTGCTCGTCGTAGGTAAGGTTGCGGAGGAATTCCGGCACCTGGTTGGGCCGCGGGCGGTAAGGTTCGGCGGCGAGTTGCTTGGCCTGGAAGCGCAGCGTCTCGAAGTCGAACGGTGCGTCCTCGGCGCAAAGCACGACGCGGGCGGTCAGTCCGGCCAGGAACATCAAGGGGAGGATAGGAGACTTCATCAGAGGAAATAATTGCGCTGTTTGTCCGTGATCGGAAGCACTGCGCGTTCCATTACCGCCAGAAAATCTTCCCAGGCCGTCCGCTTGGCCCGCTGGGCCGCCGCCTTGCCCTCGACCTCCTTGCGCAGAAGATAGCTTGGGTGATAGGTCACCCGCAGCGGCCGGCCCCGGTAATCGTGCCAGCGCCCGCGGACATCCCCCAAGGTGCGGAAGCTGTGCGGACCCAGCAAACCCCGGGCGGCGGTGGCGCCGAGCGCCACGATGAGCGCCGGGGAAACCACGTCAATCTGGGCGGTGATGAACGGAAGACAGAAGGTCATTTCCTCGGGCGTGGGTTCACGGTTGCCCACTTGCGTGCCGTCGGCCCGGGGCGGCAACTCGGGGCGCCAGTTCATGATATTGCCGATGTAGACGTCGCTGCGCTCCAACCCCATCGCTTTGATCATCTTGGTGAGCAACTGCCCGGCGGGGCCAACGAACGGCTCGCCCTGCTGTTCTTCCTCCGCGCCGGGCGCCTCGCCGACGAACATGATCCGCGCGTCCAGGCTCCCCACGCCGAACACGACCTTTTTGCCGGGTTGGACATGCGCCCGACAGACCGGGTGGTTGAGCACCTGTTCCCGCAACGCCTGCCAGCGGACCGGCTTGTCGCCGCCGGGCAGCACGACCTCAGGCGGCGGCGGTAGCAGGCGGACGGCAGAGGCGGCGGCCTGGCGCAACGTGGACACTTCCATGCGTGATTCCCCGGCTCGCGCCTCAGGCGCCGGTGGCTCGACCGGCGCATCGGCCGGCGGGCTGGCAGCGGCCCGCCGCGCCGCGACCAACTGGCGGAGGGTGACAAGACTGTCCTCGGAAACAGACACGGTCCTCACTCCCGAGGCCTTGAGCCTTCGGAGTTCGTCAGTGAGGGCGAGCAAAACGGAGCGCATGGGTTTCGCGGCGGCACAAACGTTAGGACGCGCGGAGCGACAGGAACTTCTCAACGTATTTCCCCAGCAGGTCGAATTCCAGGTTCACCAGGTCGCCGACCCGCTTCTCGCGCAGGTTCGTCACCTCGATCGTATGGGGAATCAGCCAGACGGCAAGATTGTCCCCCGCCTCCTCGGCGACCGTCAGCGAGATCCCGTCAATCGCGACGCTGCCCTTGTGCACCAGATACCGGCCGGCGCCGGCCGGCGCGCGCACCCGCAAATAGTGGTCCTGACCGCGCGGCTCAAACACCTCGACCGTGCCGACGCCGTCGATGTGGCCGGACACGAAATGGCCGCCGATCTTTCCGTCGAAGCGCAGACTGCGCTCGAGGTTGACCAAACTGCCCGGCCGCAAGCCCGCGAAATTCGTCAGCCGGCGCGTTTCCTCCAGCACGTCAAACTGCAGCTCGCCGGCCGCGATCCGCACCGCCGTGAGACAGCACCCGTTGACGGCAACGCTGTCGCCGGCGACGACGTCAGAGCTGGTCGCACCCGCTTTGATGATGAGCTTCCATGCCTCGGCTCCCGGCTGGAAGGAGACCACCTCGCCTGCTGCCTCAACGATACCGGTAAACATGGCTCATTTGGTTAGACTGTCCGGCCCGGTGAAGCGAGGAATCTTCGCAGTTGGTGCAGCGCCCTGCTCCCAACTTCTCGCTTACCGGTTGACCGCAACGATGCCGTCGAGCCGATTTTTGCACACGGTTTTGCGGGCTGTTTGGCCCCGAGGCTGTCGGGCGGAGTTGCCGAATCCCGCCTCGCTCGATGAAACGGCAGGATGCGGCGATCCCGCCCTACGTTATCGCAACATCGGAAGTTGTGGGGCGCGGTCACCGAACCGCGCCGTCGTTCTGCACAATTCAAATTCCCGCCGGGATTACGGCGATCCCGCTCTGCACCCGAACGTAACGTCCCGGCTTGGAGCGTACCACCTCCGGCTCCCTGACTTTCCGTGGTCTGACAGCTGGCTGCTGTCCTCTGACATCTGGTCTCTGGCTTCTGACATCTTTCTGAAATCAGCTTCC
Organism: Opitutaceae bacterium; assembly: GCA_035648795.1. Lineage (GTDB taxonomy): Bacteria > Verrucomicrobiota > Verrucomicrobiia > Opitutales > Opitutaceae > Fen-1467. Next base: position 4,672 of record DASRKV010000296.1, on the reverse strand, counting down.
CGGCTTCTCCACCGGCAGCTTCGCCAGCCACTCGGGCAACTGATCCGCCGGGTAAGTGGGAAAGCTCATCTCCAGCAGCGAGCACACCGGCACGTCGAACTTCGCCACCCCGGCGCTGCGATCCACCAGCATCGCGATGCCCACCGGGACGCCACCCGCCCGCCGGATGATGTCGAGACACTCCAGCACGCGTCCCCCGCGCGTCACCACATCTTCGACGATGAGCACACGTTCGCCGGGGGTCAGGGTGAAACCGCGGCGCAAGACCAGCGCGTTGTCCTCCTTCTCCGCGAAGAGGTAGCGGGCCGGTGCCTGCCGCGCCACCTCCTGGCCGATGACGAGTCCACCCATCGCCGGCGCCAGGATGGTCTGAAATGAGAGCCCGCCGAGCTTGGCGAGCAGGAGTTGGGCGAGCCGCTCGACCTCGGGCAGATGCTGGCAGACCTGCGCGCACTGGAAATAGTGGGCGCTGTGCAGGCCCGAGCGCAGCACAAAATGACCCTGGAGCAGCGCTTTCGTGCGAATGAAGATGTCGTGGATTTCCTGCTGGATCGCATCCATGCGCGCCCACGCTGGGGAAGGCCTGGGGGAATAACAAAGCCATTTTTGGCGGAGTTCAGCCAGCAAGGCTCCGTTTCAGACCGGGCAAGAGTCCCAGGGTGGCTGTGAGCGCCAGCGAGTGGTCTAAGCCGTATCTATGCAATGAACCTCGCCCTCGCTCGTAGACAAGAACGCTGTCAGGTGATCGGTGTAGGAGCCTGCTTGCCCGTTCGACTTCGCTCAGGGTCCCGAGCTTGTCGAGGGACAGGCGATTCTCACCTCGGAATCGCGGGCAAGCTCGCTCCTACAATTTGCATCGATCCGTCTAAGAGACCGGGACGTTCCCGTAGCCCAGGCCGTGAAGCATCGGATTGGAGACCAGACTCCTCGTTCGCTTTTCCTCCGTGATTATCCCGACGAACCGTGATTAAATTCCCCCATCGGTAATCCGCTTATTTCCATGCCAGCTGCCCGCGCCATTCCACTCGAAGACGAACTCGGCGACGTGCTCGACAAGGCCCAGCGCTGCGCGGGCCTCAACGAAGAGCAGTTGGCGGCGCGTGCCGGAGTGTCCGTCGAGAAAATCCAGAATGCGGAAGACTACCGCTACGACGATCTGACGGACGATGATCTGCATCGGCTGGCCGCGGCCCTCCAGCTCAACGAAATCGGCCTGGCGGCGCTGGCGCGGAATCAATATCCGCGGCCGCGCGTCACCGGTCTGCCGTTCTGCGTTCATCCCATGCACCTGCCGTTCGGGGTGGGCGTGGTCAATGCCTACGCCGTCGTGGACTGCGCGACCGGCGTCGGCGTGCTGTTTGACGGCGGGACCGGATTCGAGGCCTTGCAGCAGGTCTGGCCCAAGGCGGTGACGCGCATCGAAGCCGTATTTCTCACGCATCCCGAGGCCGAACATATCGGCGGTCTGTCCGGGGCGCTGCGACACCATGGGCTGGCGACGTTTTACGGGCCGCGCTGCGGTCCGACGGGGCCCGATTGCTGGCCGCTGGGCGAGGGGGAGACGGTGGTGGCGGCGGGCTACCAGATCACCGCGTTCAGCACTCCCGGACACTGCGCCGAGCACAACTGCTACCTCGTGCGGCCCAAGGCGGTGCCGCGGGCGCGCGCGCTGCTGGTTTCGGGCGACCTGATTTTCGCCGGCTCTCTCGGTGGCGGCTATTTCTCCTGCCAGCAACTGCTCACGCACGCGCGCCGCATTCTCGAGGCGCTGCCGGGCTCCACGGTGATCGCTCCGGGCCATGGCCCGATGACGACGGTGGAAAACGAGCGGAAGTACAACCCGTTCCTTGTATAGCACCTTGTCCTGCCGGAGCGCGCCGGGGAACCTGACGATTCAATTCCGAAGCCAGGAAACCAGGAGGACGAACTCCGTGGCTTCGGAATTGATCCTGGGTTGCGGTTTCGCCGGATTGCGACGTTCGATATTAATCGGGTCCCTCGCGGGGCGCATCTGGCTCAGGGAAACCGGGCGTACGTGGCGTTTCGCGGCGCGTGTTCCGGCCGGTGGCAGATGAGCACCTGCACCCATTCGGCCATTCCTCATGAACGTTCAACGACTGACCTGCCGTTGCGGACGACTTCGCCAAAGTACGTGGCATGCCCATGACTGTTGACCAAATTATCGAAGAGACCCGGTCGCTTCCTCAGGACGTGGTGGCGGAGTTAGTCGACCGTATTCTGCTGGCTATGCACGGTGGACAGGAACCTGCGCACGTGCAGGTGTGGTCTGCGACGGTGCAACGGCGAATTGCGGAAATCCGGAGTGGGCAGGTGCAGGGTATCCCCGGCGAGGTTACGGCCGCGAAGGTGCGCAAGCTCGTTGGTCGGTGAAACCCCACGCCTTCCACCCCGAGGTTGATGCGGAATATGCCGATGCCGCCGGGTATTACGCCTCTGTGAGCCCAGGCTTGGGTGGACGCTTTTACGACGAGATTGAGAGATTGATCGCCGAACTTTGCGCAGCTCCGCGACGCTACCGCGAATTTGATCCCCCCGGCTCGCCGACATCTGGCGACCGGCTTCCCCTATGCTATCGTTTACCTCGACGAACCGGATCAGGTTTGGATCGTCGCGGTCATGCACCTGCACCGCGAGCCCGGATACTGGCGCAACCGACTGTGAGTGCTAATGCCCGCCTCCGCCAAGGCGCTGGAGTACATCCTTCGCCTCCGCGAGCGCCGTGGCGAACCGAAGTCCCCAGTCTACAAGCGGTTGGCCTGCCATCCGAAGCCCGACGGGCGAAGGATGGTCGGGGTGGTCAGATTCGAACTGACGACCTCTACGTCCCGAACGTAGCGCTCTACCAGGCTAAGCTACACCCCGATGTGACAATCCGGCTGGACCAACGCTCCGACGAAGCTGCGACAGACCGGCATTCGCAGAACGGTGGAAGATGGGGTGGGGAACCCGGCGGCTGCAAGAGGAAAATCTTGGGACAGCTTGAACCGCCACGGCGGCGCAATGAATGACGCCCGATCCTTTGCCTCTGGCTTCGTGCCGTTGTGACTCTATTGTTGAGACGGCCTCGGGGCCGAATCCACAGCCGCGGCACGAAGGATCTGCATCAGAGGTGCCGTCCGACCAACTGCAGCGTTCGGCTACCCACTTCTCGCTACTCGATACTCGCTGCTTCGGAAGGCTGGCTACGCCTTCTTCCCTTCGCCGATGTAGATTCCCAACAGGCTCAATCCCGTGCCGGCGGCGAGGCCGAGGAACGCGCCGATTATGCCTGCGATGGCGAGCGGCCTATACTTGCTGCCCGTGATGGGCGACATCGTGATCCGAATCGTGTCGGCAAACTGCTGCCGGGCGAAATCCGTGTACGTGTTGCGGATATTCGAAATCATGTCGTTGTAGGCGATCCCAAGAGCGTTCAGCGATTTGTCCACTTGGGCGCTTGCCGTTGATTGTTTTGTGTCGGTGCTCTTAAGAAACCCTTCCATGATCTTACGCCGCTCAAGCAATTGAGCCTTTTCCGACTGGATCGCCGTCACCGCCATTCCTGCGTCGAGGGCTTTGTGCACGAGGAAACTGTACGCGTCGTTGGCCAGCAGGGAATCGATGAGACCCTGATCCAGGACGGGCGACTCCGGTCGCTGCTGCGTTGCCTGGGACTTAATTCCAAGCACATAATCTTGTGACCGTTGCTGGGCTTTGGTCAGCAGGTCCTGGATGACCTTCTGCTCCTCGAGGGACTTCTGCTCCTGATCCTCGAGTATGCGCAGATAGTAGTCCATTTTCACCATGGCGGTCGTGCGGTCGCGCGACAGACCATTCAGGCGGATGAGGCCCATCGTTTCGTTGAGCCGGATCTTGGTAAACAAGTCCGTCTCTTTCAGCAGGTCGCTGAAAGACAGATTCGTGGTCGACGATCGGAACATCTTCGCTTGCTCGAGTTGCTGGGTGAGAAAGGCGGTGACGTTTTGCAGCTCTTCGGTGAAGACCAACTCATATTCGAAGTAATCGGCGTCGTGGAGGGTCTCAAAGACATTGCCTAACGCCTTGGGTACGTCGGCATACGTCCGCTGGAATTTCTGCCGGTAGGCGTCGACGAGATCGTTGAGCAACAGGCCGCGCTGCCGGTTGCTCAAGGAAAAGCCTCGCGGCAGCGTCAGGGTGAGCAGGTACTCGTCAGGCTGATAGGCCGGTGGATTCTGACCCGTGGCGCGCAGCCGGTCGCGCGCCTTGACGACGTCGGCAGGAATGATCCCTTCGACTGTAATCGCCGCCCGGATCTTGCTCTGGGTTTCCTCGTCCACATTCAGGCCCTCTCGCTTTAAAGCCTCGATTACCAAATCCGGCGCTCTCATGTCGTCGGGCTGGAATTTGGAATGGTCCGGGTATTCGCCTTTCTCGAAGCCGCTGAAGGCAAAAACCACCCGCATCGAGGTGGTGGCAGTCGTATAGGGACCGACAATGAGATAAGCGACCGCGGCGACGACCAGTCCCAAAAGGGCGAGGCCGATGGTCGGGGCCAATCCCTTGATCAGTCGCGCGAAAATCTCGCGCAGATCGATCCCCTCGAATTGGTCTTGGTCGGCTGCGAAGGGATGGCGCGAGGAGCCCTGACCGGATTCAGGGGCGGAAGGATCGGATGAAGTCGACATGGATT
>DASRKV010000295.1:0-3756 GCA_035648795.1 Opitutaceae bacterium | reverse complement strand
CTTCCTCGGCCGATAGCCGGTAAATGAGGATGCTGTAGCCGATCATCGCATCCGGCCGGCGCAGGCGCAAATATTGGGCAAGCCGCGCGAACCGCAGGCGGTCGAGATCCCACAACGGCTTGGACGGTCCGTTGCCGAATTCGGCGATCAATGAATCACGTTTGCCCGTGGCCAGCTCCGCTCGCATCCCGTGCAGGAGACCTTGATACTCGATCTCCCAGGCCGGGGTCCATGGCCCGCGAAATGGACTGTAAACATCTTGAAGTTCCGTCGCGCACACACAGTAAATTCCCGGTTTCAGCTCCTGCCAGCGGCGGGGCTTGTAGCCATAATAATAGGGAGCGAGAGGCTCGGCGGGGATTCCTTCATATTGGGCATCACTCATGCCGGGATTGGCCAGGTAGACGACCTCTCCGCTTCGTTGGTGGCTCCGTAGCCAGCGGGCCAAGCCCTGAAGATCCTGCCCCCAATCCAGGGAACTGTCGATGAGATGGCGCCATCCGTTTGCCGGGCCGCCCGCGAAGACATTGAAATAGGCCAGATAGTGCGGGCGGATGGCCATGCTTTCGACCACGGCGCATCCGGCCAAGGCGACCGCGGTGAGACGCAGCCAGCGGGTAGCCGCCGGCCGGGCAATCACCCCGGCGGCGATGAAAAGAATCGGATAAATGGGCAGGATGTGCCGGTGGCCGATGTTGAGATGACTGGCCAGCGAAAAGGCTCCATAGACGGTGAACAAAACGAGCAACGGAGCTACGCGGTGCGATTCGTTCAGGAGGCGTCTCGCGCCCGCTGTCCACCAGTGGGTCGCCACGACGCTGCCGGCCAGCGCGAACACCCCCAGCTCGGCCAGGAACGTTTTGACCAGAAAAGCATAAGGGAAGAACGCCACCCACCCCGTGGTGCTGTACGCGCCGTTCAGGAACGCGCCCCGCTGCTCCGCCGAATAACGCATATAGGAGAAGCCCTGAAGAAAGGCCTCCGGCAGCGCCTGCCATTGGCGGGCATGAAAGACCAGGAAGCGCCAGAAGCCGGATTCAGGAAGAACGACTTGCCACGGCAGGTAAAACTTCCACCCTGGCGGCATCCCGGGGGCAAAAGCGGTGTAACGAAAGCCGAAGAACGCCCAGATGACTGCCCAGGCGGCCACCCCGTGGAGCACGACGGACGCGCTGGACAATCCGAGTTTGGCCCAGCCAGACGCAAAGCGGCGTTCGCCACCGTGCCAGACCGCGACCCAGGGCACCGACTCGGCCAGCCGCCAGACCACCAGCAACCCGAATACCGGCAACAGAAGGAGAAAGGAGAATTTGGCGACAGCCGTGAGTGCGGTGAGGACCAGGCTTAGCAGAAGACTGCCGACCGTGAGCCGCTGGAGGTGGCGCCAGAATGCGCCGGTCGCCGCCAGAAGAAAGAACGTCACCGTCATGTCCGACGTTACCAGCGGACCGTGCGCGAGGGTCGTGGCCGAAAACACATAGAGCACGAGCGAAAACAATCCGCCGGCGTCGCCCCACCAGCGGCGGGACCAGCCAAAGACGAGCAGCCCGGTGGCCACGCTCCAGAGCGCCATCGCGCCTCGCGTAGTCGCCAGCATGAAATCGGTGTTGTTGCCGGATTCGTAGAGAAACCGGTGACTAATCAGCCAGACGTGGGACATCGACCACCAGTCCGGCGTTTCGGCCGGGTCAAGATGCGGATGTTCTATCAACAACGGCAGGGCGGCCCAGCGTTGGGGCAGGTTGCCGTTCTCCGGCTGCAGCCGGTAGTCGTTGAATCGCCAATAGCTGTAGCCGCCGGTCAGGTGGACGGTTTCGTCCGAGGTCGCACTTTTCTCGAAGGTGGCGCTGACCGCCAGCCACCAGTGCAACGCGAGCAGCACGGCCACCGCTGTGGTCACAACCACGGAAGGCAGGCGTTGCGGGGTCATGCGGGCGGATGACAAAAACGTGGACACATTATCGCCGGTCCGCGACGCTAGCCTGCATATTTCCACAGTCTTGGTCGTTGTAAGGTTATTCTTCTGCTCTCCGCCGCAGTGTCGTCAAGAATCGCAGGATATGCAGGCTAAAAGCAAAACCGCCCTTTTGAAGAGGGCAACGCTATCAAATGGTGTCAAAAAAAGGGTCCCGGCCCAGATGTCATGGCAGTTTGCATTCTCTCTCAATCGGGTTTTTGGCGCGGTTTTGCCATTAGCCCGGATGCGCTGCCCCAAGAAACGGGAGCCCGAAATTCTGCACAGACTGCAGGCATGCTTGAGAGTGGGACATGAAACATCCGGGCTAGCCACAAGCCGGAAGTAAACGGCGGCCAACCTGTCCCGCAGCATGAACGCCGAGGAATATCAGAACCTGGAACGCGTGGAGCGGACTCACTGGTATTACGCCGGCAAGCGCGAGCTGGTGCGCGGTTGGATCCAGCGCGCCCGGCCGCCCGGTCCGGGCGACGCGCTGCTCGACTGCGGGGCCGGCACCGGCATTTTCGCCAAAGAGATGGAGGCTTGCTGCCGGGTCCTCGTGCTCGACGACCACGAGGAGGCTTTGCGCATGTTGCGACAGCGGTTCCGCCCCGACCAGATCCTGAGCCTGTCGGGCGACCAGGTGCCGGTGCCCGACGGTTCGCTCGAATACGTGACGGCGCTGGACGTGCTGGAGCATGTGCCCGACGACAGCGCGGTGGTCCGCGGCTTCCACCGCATGCTCAAACCCGGCGGACTGGCGGTGGTGACCGTGCCGGCCGGCATGGCCTTGTGGAGCGACTGGGACGAGGCGTTGCATCATTATCGACGTTACTCGCGCCGGCAGTTGCGCGCCCTGTTTCCCGCGGACCATTGGGAACTGGTGCACGTGAACTACACCAACGTTGCCGCCTATCCCGCGGTGTGGCTCGTGCGCAAGTGGCGACGCTGGTTTCCGCAGCCCGGCCCACCGCACCGTCGGCGCACCGAGGACCGTGAGCCGGCCCCGTGGCTCAACCGGCTGCTCCAGCGGCTCTTGGTCGCGCCCGCCTTCTGGCGCGTCGCGTTTCCCTTTGGGGTCAGTCTCCTGCTGGTGGCCCGCCGGCGTTAGCGGAATCGTCAGCGCACGAAGCGTAATTCCCCTGCCGTGTGACCGTCGGGGGCGCAGAGCAGCACGGACAATTGCGCGGCTGAGACGGGGCGGGGCATCAGGGAGAATCTCACTGAAATCCGGGTTGGCTGGACGAGACGTGGCATCGTGGAACGTGTTTCGCTCGGGCCGATCGGTGCGCCGGTCTCGTCGATGGGCGTGAGCCCCACCGGATGGGCTGAATCGATCGGGAGATTCTCCAATAGCTCGTAGGGTGGAAACAGATCCCGCACTTCGATGCGGGCGATCGGAGAATCGGTGTGACTGACGATCAATTCCAGACGTCGGCCACCATCCGCGGCATCAGGCGAGAGCCGGGCGGTGTCGTAAGGCGCGATGGAGCGCCCGCGATGCACCCAGAGTTCGTAGGTGTCGATCCGTAGCGCGGGTTCGAAGTCGGCCGCCAGGTAATCAAGTAGTGGACTGGTCGTGGCGAAACCGTTGGCGTGAAGAAAATCCACGACAAACCGCTGGACAATAAGACAGGCCCGCGGATCGGTCTTCAGGCGCGCGATGATCGCCTGCTGCTGTTCTTCCGACAGCAGGGAAAACCAATGGGTGGCGTTGGCCAGCGTGGGCGTGGGTTTTCCAGTCCAGACATTGAAGCTATAGAGACCGGGGAAACTGAAAAGCTGGCCGCTGTGAGTCT